>NZ_FMUW01000003.1:0-228251 GCF_900101315.1 Blautia sp. SF-50 | reverse complement strand
CTGCTGTCTGAGCCGGAGGCGAGTTCTGGCCCTGCCGCAATGCTTTTAGCCGTCTCACGGAGCCCTAGTAGTATCCCCCGACGGAGTCCCTGCCCGGAGCGATGCCACCTTCCTCTGGCGTCCCTCAACCACATCCACCTCTCAAAACCTCAAAAACATCCCCGCCTGCATCCACCCCCGGAGCGATGCCGCCTTCCTCTGGCGTCCCTCTCCATCCACCACACAAAACCGCCCCCCGGACCGATGCCAACTCCCTCTGGCGTCCCTCTCCATCCCAACAAAAAAAACGGCACCCGGCAGTTCCAACACTGCCAGACACCGGAACCAAAACACCCGTCAAACAGACATATACAATATATAATCAACATTCGCTATCTGCTCAACTCAATTACCACCAGAAAGTTCTCTCAGTAACTCAAGATCACTGGCCTGCACTTTAATATTCGTAGTCAGCTTCTCACCCTCAGGGCTAATATACGTCACCTCAAGAATACTCCCCTCACGAATCCCCCGCCGGGAAACCGCACTACAAAATGCCGGAAACTTCGGATGATTCTGTTTAAATGTATTCCATGCATTCATAACCTTCATCATATTTCCAATATTTCCAATACCCATAACCAACACCAGCCTTTCCCTTACTATCATCTATGTTTTTTTATCTATTAACCCAAACACAGCCGCCGTACAAACCATACAGCGGCTGACCACATGATCCTATTCAAAATAACCTGCCGGGAACTCACAACCCTCTGATAAAAGAAATCGCATCCCGGATCCCAGCTACATAAACCAATTTAATTCCTTTAATACTCTCTGTAGCCGTCCGGTTCACCTCAGGAAGTATCACCGTCTCAAACCCAAGCTTTTTCGCTTCCTGCACACGCTGTCCGGCCATACTCACTGCACGAACCTCGCCACTCAGACCAATTTCACCAAACGCCATCACAGAATCCGGGATCACGATCTCCTTCGCACTGGAAATAATAGCAAGACAAATACCCAGATCGATCGCCGGCTCTGTCATCTTCATGCCACCCGCAATATTCACATAAGCATCCGAAGCAGCAAGATGAACTCCCGCCTTCTTCTCCAGAACCGCCATCAAAAGATTCACACGATTAAAATCCGTACCAACTGCTGTTCTTCTCGGAATTCCAAAATTACTCTGACACACCAGAGCCTGGATCTCCACCAAAATCGGTCTCGTCCCCTCCATAGAACATGCAACAACAGATCCCGAAGCATTCTCCGGTCTTCCATTCAAAAGGAACTCGGAAGGATTCTTCACTTCTTCAAGTCCGGAATTCTGCATCTCAAAAACACCAATTTCATTGGTAGAACCAAAACGATTTTTCACCGCACGCAGGATCCGGTAAGAAGCATGCCTGTCTCCCTCAAAGTAAAGCACAGTATCTACCATATGCTCCAGTACACGAGGACCTGCCACATTTCCCTCCTTGGTCACATGACCCACGATAAAAATGGACACACCCATACCCTTAGCGATCTGCATCAGTACATTGGTAGATTCCCTCACCTGAGAAACACTTCCCGGTGCAGACGAAATATCTTCATGAAACATCGTCTGGATAGAATCCACAACAGCTACATCTGGTTTCGTCCGCTCAATGATCTCCCGGATATTTTCAAGATTCGTCTCACAGAGCAGTTTCAGTTTATCATTAAACGTTCCAAGCCGATCTGCCCGGAGCTTGATCTGTCTGAGAGACTCCTCACCAGAAATATACAAAACAGAAATCCCCTGTGAAGATAAATTTCTGCACACCTGCAACAACAATGTAGACTTGCCAATACCAGGATCTCCACCTACCAAAACAAGGGAGCCGGGGACGATTCCGCCTCCCAGCACCCTGTCAAGTTCACCGATTCCGCAGCTCTGACGTTCATCTGAAGAAAGACTGATATCTTTCAGAACTACAGGCTCCGTTTTCTTTTGTGTAGTTTTAATACTCCCTGAGGAAGATTTTTTGGAAGAAACCGTTTCCTCCACAAAAGTATTCCATGCCTTGCATGCCGGGCACTGCCCCATCCACTTGACTGATTCATACCCGCATTCCTGACAGAAATAAACCGTTTTTTTATTTTTTAGCATTTTACAATTTTAACTTCTGCTTTGGTGTTCGCATCCAGTTCAACACTGAAAGAAAGCTTGCCGCCCAGGTTTGTGGTCATTGTACCTGTACTTACATCATCAATAAATACCTGATACTCTGTCTCAGCTTCAAGTTCAACAGTAATCTGAGAATCCTCAAAGCCCTGAACCTCAAAACTCATTGCTGTTCCATCCTGCTGAAGATGGAACACACTGGTTCCCGGAACAGACTCATATACGAACATTCCATTACGCTCAAGTTTGGTGATCTCCTTATATGTTTTTACTTTATACATATCTCCCTGATACTGATAATCCGACAATTTGGATTTCTGATTTAATTCATAATCTCCAAAACTGATAGTCCCATTATCTTCTGTGCGGATCAATTCCTGTACCACTGCCATGATCTTATGTCCTCCTGAAATCTTTCGTTGTATAGTTTTAATTTTGTTAATTATAACTTATTTCTGTTTTTTTGGCTATAGAAAGTAATAAAATTCTTACGCTTTCTCCGCATCTTTTACTTCAAAGTAGATTTTCTTGTCTTTGACCTTCACCTGTACGGTATCACCGGCTTTGATCCGACCTTCAAGGATTTCTGTTGCCATCTCATCCTCAATCTTTGTCTGGATCGCACGACGCAGCGGTCTTGCACCGTATTTACTGTCAAAGCCCGCATCTGCGATAAGATCTTTAGCTGCTCCGGTAACTTTCAGTATGATATCCAGCTGTTCCTGACAGCGTTTTTCCAGGTTTTTCAAAAGAATAGTAACGATCTTCCTGATATTTTCTTTATTCAGAGAATGGAATACCATGATCTCATCGATCCGGTTCAGAAATTCCGGTTTAAACATCCGCCGCACTTCTTCCATCACTCCGGACTTCATACGTTCATAATCACGCTTTTCCGTATCTCCGGACATAAATCCAAGATGTTTCGGTTCCATGATCATCTGCGCACCTGCGTTGGAAGTCATGATAATGATCGTCTGCTTAAAATCCACTTTTCTGCCTTGAGCATCTGTAATATGACCATCATCAAGTACCTGCAGAAGAATATTAAACACATCCGGATGAGCCTTTTCAATCTCGTCAAAAAGAATGACACTGTATGGATTTCTGCGCACTTTTTCGCTGAGCTGTCCACCTTCTTCATAGCCTACATATCCGGGCGGCGATCCGATCATTTTAGAAACACTATGTTTTTCCATATATTCGGACATATCTACACGGATCATTGCCTGCTCACTTCCAAATACAGCTTCCGCCAGCGCTTTGGAAAGCTCCGTTTTTCCCACTCCGGTAGGTCCCAGGAATAAGAAAGAACCTATAGGCCTTGCGGGATCCTTTAATCCTACTCTTCCCCTTTTTACCGCACGGGCAACTGCAGAAACTGCCTCATCCTGTCCGATCACACGTTTTTTCAGAACCTTTTCCAAATTTGCAAGCCTACGGGATTCCCCCTCTGTCAGACGCTGTACAGGTATTTTTGTCCAGTCAGACACAATACCGGCAACTGCCTCTTCATCAACTGTAAGTGGATTTTTCCGATTTTTCCTCTCCCCCTTTCTTCGGATCTTTTCCAATTCTGCTTCCGCCTCATTCTGCTTTGCCTGTGCTGCTTTTGCACCTTCAAGATCTGCATTTATAACTGCCTGTTCTTTTTGTTTCAGAATATCGTGGATCTCTCTTTCCAGTGCTTCTGCTTTCGGAGACGGACGATATCCCGCCAGCTGTACTTTCGACGCTGCTTCATCAATAATGTCAATGGCTTTATCCGGAAGAAACCGGTCATTGATATAACGAACGGACATTTTTACAGCCGCCTCAAGGGCCTCATCCAAAATCTCTACACCATGATGTTTTTCATAATATGGGCGCAGCCCCTTCAGGATTTCAACAGCCTCCTCTTCTGTAGGCTCTTCCACGATGATAGGCTGAAAACGCCGTTCAAGCGCTGCATCCTTTTCAATGTATTTCCGATATTCTTCCAGTGTCGTTGCTCCGATCAGCTGGATCTCTCCACGGGAAAGAGACGGTTTCAGGATATTGGAAGCATCCAGTGCACCTTCCGCTCCACCGGCTCCGATGATCGTATGGATCTCATCAATAAAGAGCAATATTCCCTGCTGTTCGCTTACCTCATCGATCACATTTCGGATACGTTCTTCAAACTCACCGCGATATTTACTTCCTGCGACCATTCCGGAAAGATCCAGAACTACAACCCGCTTATCCTTCACAGTATCCGGTACCATTCCTGTGACGATCCGCTGTGCAAGTCCCTCTACGATAGCCGTTTTTCCTACTCCCGGTTCTCCAGTCAGGCAGGGATTGTTCTTTGTTCTTCTGCTCAGGATCTGGATCAGTCTGGCAATTTCTTTATCCCTTCCCACTACAGGATCCAGCTTACCTTCTTCTGCCATGGCCGTCAGATCTCGGCTATACTGATCCAGAGTTGGTGTTACACTGCTGTTTCTTCCCTTTGAAGCTTTTACAGCCTGGAATTCTTCCGCAATGGCATCGCTGTCCATTCCCATAGCTGTCAGCACGGCCGCATAAAGCTTCTGGATATTGGCACCCATTGTGTACAGCAGTCTGGTACCCACACAATCTGTTTCTTTCAACATTGCCAGCAGAATATGTTCTGTCCCGACTTCCTCAAAACGCATGGATTCTGCTTCTGCATATGCACCCTCAAGAACTCTTCTGGTTCTCGGACTGAATCCCGGTTTCTGTGAAACAGCCGTATTTCCCGGCGGTGCGATCAGTTTATCGATCAGAGCCATCGCTTTATCAGCCTGGATCCCAAACTCCTCCAGAACTCTTCCTGCTGTGCCCTCCTTTTCTTCTACAAGCCCGACCAGCAGATGCTCCGTGCCGATATAACTATGTCCGCAGGAGCTGGCTGCCTCTTTTGCCAGAGCAAGAACATTCTCTGCCTGTTTTGTATATCGTTCCTGCATGATGTCTCCTCCTATCTGTCTGTGTCATACTCGTCAAAAATCTCGTCCACCAGCTGATGGACTTCTTCTCTTGTTACATTTTTACAGCATCCCCATGCCATTGCTACTGTCAGATTCTGTTTCATTTCTTCCAGTGCTCTGACCTTATCTGCATCTATGGAGATCACCGCTCCCTTTCGCCTGTCAATAGTCACAAAGCCTTCCTGACGAAGCAGCGCATATGCCTTATTCACAGTATGCATATTGATTCCTGCAATGCTTGCAAGCTGCCGTACAGAAGGCAGAGTATCCCCTTCATGAAGCCTTGATGTAGCGATCCCCATTATGATCTGATTGGTGATCTGCATATAGATTGCCTCATCACTGTTAAAATCGATTTCTATCACCATAGGGTAATCTCTCCTCTACAACAGCAAAAGGCTGCACAGTTTCATCCTGGCAGCCTGCTGTGATTTTTGTTTTTATTTACTGATCCCTGCAATCTTCTCTATCTGTTCTTTGTTAAGAACCAGATTAAATCCCATTGGATTTACCACATAAGCGTTTGCCTGCGGAATCATCAGGCTCGGAAGTTTGTCTATAGTCACTTTCGCAACACGGAGATTCTTGCCTCTTCCAAATTTCTCAAATTCCATAACATCTGTAAACACAGGCTGCATGATCTTATCCTCTTTATTTTTCAGATACGGAATATGGAGCTTTCCATCTTCTTCCTGCTCTGCATTGATCGCGATCAGGAATTCTGCCTTACGCAGGTTTGCTATCAGCTCTTCTTCCAACTCACGGATATTCTTGTGCTCTTCCTGTTTTACCGGGCGACGCAATTCCTGCATAAAATAGATTCCGGAAAGTTCAAGAGACGGGTTCAGAAGCGGTCTCTTTGACGGCTCGATCTTACTCATATCTCTCTGGTTTGCGATCTTTCCGATCTCAATCTCGATCTTCTCTTCTCCGTCGATCCAGATCACACTGTTCACTCCGATCGCGTACAGCGTACCATACAGTCTTGGATAGTCTTTTTTCTCATATTTCATGCCCATAAGAAGGATCTTATCCTCAAGGAGCTGTTTACCATATTCTTTGATCTCTTCTTCTGTGGCAAAAATCCTTGCCTGGTCATTAAATGTTTCTTCATCACAGGTCACATATGGAAGTCTGGTTGCCTGTGAATATGCAACAAATACTTCCTCCCTGTTTCTGAGCTCATGGATTGCTTCTTCTACACTGATTCCCATTTTTCTGTCCTCTCTGCCTCATCACTTGGATGCGACACCTCATCAAGGAAAATGGTTGGTTCCTGTTGTGCCCTGTCAGCATCCAGCTTTTCATGTTCGTAACTACTCACTGTGTTTCATAGTTGTTACTATTGTACAATGAAATCCCTGTTTTCGTCAAGCTGTGCCTGTGAAAAATGACCAACTTAAGCCTCGTCGATAGCTTTTCCGATATCGTGACGCATATACTTGTTTGTAAAGCTGATCCACTCTGTAGCAGCATATGCATTCTTTCTGGCTTCTTTTAATGTCTCTCCTTTGGCAGTGATGCCAAGAACACGTCCACCGTTTGTAACGATCTCTCCATCTTTAAATTTAGTTCCCGCATGGAAACAGTAATAGCCGTCTTTGTCCTTAAAATTCTCAAATCCATGGATCGGGATACCTTTTTCGTATTTTACCGGATATCCATCACTTGCAAGAACAACACAAACTGCTGCATTGTCCTCAAATTTCAGATCGATCTGATCAAGTTTGCCGTCTACACAGGCTTCCATTACTTCAATGATATCATTCTCCATACGCGGAAGAACAACCTGTGCCTCCGGATCCCCAAATCTTGCATTATATTCCAGAACCTTCGGGCCATCTGCAGTAAGCATCAGTCCGAAGAAAATGATTCCCTTAAACGGACGTCCCTCTGCTGCCATGGCATCTACTGTTTTCTGATAAACATATTTCTTACAGAATTCATCTACTTCCGGAGTATAGAACGGACTTGGAGAAAATGTTCCCATTCCGCCTGTATTCAGTCCCTGATCCCCATCCTTCGCACGCTTGTGATCCTGTGCGGATGTCATGGTACGGATCGTCTTTCCATCTACAAAAGAAAGTACGGAAACCTCACGGCCAGTCATAAATTCTTCAATTACCATGGTATTTCCGGCATTTCCGAATTTTTTGTCTTCCATGATCTCTTTTACGCCAGCTTCTGCCTCTGCAAGATCCTGGCAGATCAGAACTCCTTTTCCAAGAGCAAGACCATCTGCCTTCAAAACGATCGGGAATTTTGCCTCGGTCCTTAAATATTCCAGAGCTTTTTCCGGATCATCAAAATTCTCATAAGCAGCTGTAGGAATGTCGTATTTTTTCATAAGATCCTTGGAAAAAGCCTTGGAGCCTTCCAGAATAGCAGCATTTTTGCGCGGTCCGAACACACGCAGTCCCTCTGCCTCAAATACATCTACGATTCCGCCCACAAGAGGATCATCCATTCCCACGATAGTAAGATCGATCTCTTTTTCTTTGGCAAAGGCTGCCAGTTTTTCAAATTCCATTGCTCCGATATCTGCACATTCCGCATACTCTGCGATTCCTGCATTTCCAGGTGCACAGTAGATCTTGTCAACTTTCGGGCTTTTTGCAACACTCCATGCAATTGCATGTTCTCTTCCGCCGCTTCCTACGATTAATACTTTCATCTGTTTACTCCTTTGTTTCATCTGTCTGCTGATTACTTTAAAGAAACAATTCCATCTGTCACTGTGATCTTGTCATTGGCGATAAGATTGATTGCTTCCGGAAGGATCTTCCACTCTGCTTTTTCCATTACACGTCTCTGAAGCTCCTTGGATGTATCTCCGTCTTTTACCTTTACTGCTTTCTGAAGAATGATCGGACCTGTATCCGTTCCGGCATCTACGAAATGAACCGTAGCGCCTGTTACTTTCACGCCTCTTGCAAGAACTGCATCATGGACCTTAAGTCCATAAAAACCTTTTCCGCAGAAAGACGGGATCAGAGATGGATGGATATTGATGATCTTGTTGGGATACGCTTCCACCATCATCGGAGGGATTGCAACCAGATATCCTGCAAGAACGATCAGATCCACCTCTTTTTCCTGAAGCTTCGCCAGTAATGCTTTATGGAAAGCTTCTCGGTCCAGATAGTCTTTCGGTGCGATGCATACCGCCTCTATATCATGCTTTCTGGCTCTTTCCAGAGCATAAGCGGAGGCATTATTACTGATCACAATATCCACTTTTGCATTTGTGATCTCTCCTGCATCAATAGCATCCAGGATCGCCTGAAGATTCGTTCCCCCACCGGAAACAAGAACACCGATCTTTAACATAAGGTCACTCCCTTTTCTCCCTCTTCAATGGATCCTACCACATATGGCTTATCGCCGGTTTTGCGGATAGCTTCCATTGTTTTGTCAACATCTGCAGGATCTACTGCCAGGATCATTCCAAGACCCATATTATATGTATTATACATCATATGCTCATCAATATTTCCTTTTTCAGCAAGGAGCTTGAAGATCGGAAGTACCGGATAGCTGTCTTTTTTGACAACAGCTCTGGTTCCCTCTTTCAGCATACGCGGGATATTCTCATAGAATCCACCACCTGTGATATGGCTGCATGCATGGATCTTCACGCCAGACTCTCGGATGCTCTTCAGCGCTTTTACATAGATTCTGGTCGGTGCGATCAGTGCCTCTCCCAGAGTTGTTCCAAGCTCTTCATAATAAGTATCCAGAGACTCTTTTGTCATGTCAAATACTTTACGTACAAGAGAAAATCCATTACTGTGAACTCCTGTGGAAGCCATACCGATCAGGACATCTCCTGGTTTCAGGGCCTCTCCTGTAAGAAGATCTTTTTTGTCAACGACTCCTACTGCAAATCCGGCAAGGTCGTACTCATCTTCCGGCATAAGTCCAGGATGCTCTGCTGTCTCACCACCGATCAGAGCTGCCTCAGACTGTACACAGCCCTCTGCAACACCTTTTACGATCTCTGCGATCTTTTCCGGATAATTTTTGCCGCAAGCAATGTAGTCCAGGAAAAACAATGGCTCGCCGCCTGCACATGCAATATCATTTACACACATGGCTACAGCATCGATTCCGATGGTATCATGCTTGTCCATAACCATGGCTACCTTAACCTTGGTTCCACATCCGTCTGTTCCGGAAACCAGAGTAGGCTCTTCCATATCTTTGAATTTCTCCATGGAAAATGCACCTGAGAATCCACCGATTCCTCCAAGCACCTCCGGTCTCATTGTCTTGGCAATGTGCTTTTTCATCAGCTCTACTGATTTGTATCCTGCCTCAATATCTACGCCTGAAGTCTTGTAATCCATAATGTCCTCCTTATGACAACACTTTTTTATTTTTATGGTAAAAGATTTATTTAGTAATTTTTGTATCCAACTTCCTGAAGCCTTGCGTCTTTCTTCTCAACCTGCTCCTTCAGATCCTGACTGTAGGCTTTCAGTCTGAAAAGAAGCTCTGCGTCGGAAGTTGCAAGGATCTTGGCAGCAAGAAGTCCCGCATTGGCGCCACCATTGATCGCTACTGTAGCAACCGGGATACCGCTTGGCATCTGTACGATTGAGTAAAGGGAATCTCTTCCTCCCAGAGAGGTTGTATGCATCGGAATACCGATCACCGGCATCGGAAAGATCGCTGCGCACATTCCCGGAAGATGAGCTGCCATTCCTGCGCCTGCGATGATAACTTTGAAGCCTTTTTCTTCTGCTGTCTTTGCATACTCGAAAAATACATCCGGTTCTCTGTGTGCGGAAATGATCTTCATTTCATAATCAATCCCCAGTTTCTCCAGGATATCTGCTGCTTTGCTCATAACCGGCATATCTGAATCACTACCCATTACAATTCCTACTTTTGCCATTGTGTTCTCCTTTCATGGTACACTAACTGAATATTAGCCTGTGTCCTTTGACTATTGTTATGGTTATTCTACGTATATTCTCACTTTCTGTCAATACGATCGGAAAAACTGTAAATTTACTAATTAACTTATATTATTATTTAATGGAAGATTCTCAAAAGGACGGTTCAATTCCTCTGTTCCGGGAAGAACAAACCTTCCGTTTTCGATAATGGAGATCATTTCTCCCTCATCATCGATCACCCGGATACTTCCAAGCTCATCATAAGGTATCGTAATATCTGTATGACAGCCATAATAAGCAAGGCTTACGTCATCTTTTCGCATCTCGGAAATCTCATTATCCCTGGCGATGATCTCTTTTCCATCCGGATTATATACCGGTGTATCCTCTGCCCAGCTGTAACAGGTATCGCCCACAGCAAAATGCGGTCCCATTTTTTCTGCGATCAGGATCGGAAGCTTATCCGCAATTCCGTATTTCAGCGCCGCCACATAAGCTGTGGTATTTGTACCGATGGCAAACTCTCCCATGGGGATCTTCGGATGGTGGTGGAGGATATTATCTTCAATATATTTCCGGTTCTCTTCTTCGGTTTTAAAATTCGAGCAGGTGTAATCAATAACCTGGCCGCAGTCAAATACCAGTTTCAGATCCCGGAACTGAAGACCGTTCAGATATACTTTTTTCACATGAAGGATTCCGCCTGTGCCTGCCAGCTGCGGAGATGTAAAGACTTCGCCCACCGGAATGTTCACATCTGCCACACAGTTCTCAAAATTCGTCTGTTTCTCCGGATCTGTCAGCTCATGAAGATGGATCAGAAGATCCGTCTCATTGTCTCCACGTCCTTTGACTTCCACCCACTCACAGGTATCCAGGGTATTGATGATCGTCTGCTGGATTTCCTGATAGAGATGGTAATCCAATGTATTGATCTTTACGATCTCACGGAAAATTTCCTCATAATTTCCACCAATCTCAGGAACCGGATATGCAATGATCGTAAAACTTCTCTCATCACCTTTGATGTATCGGTTTACGATCTGTCCGGATTCATTGTCAAGTTCTGTCTGAAGCTTCTGCTGTGTCTCGCTTAATGCATAAGCTTCCGGTTTACTTATCGGAGAGAAAGGATTTTCTCCAAATGTATCAATGCAGGCCGGACCGCCATGTACTTCTGCCAGTTCTCTGTACTTCTCATAGGAGGTCTGCATAGCACGAAGTTTTCGCTGAACAAAATCCCCATCCAGGAACAATGCACTGTCCTGACGATGATCGTAATCGTACTGCGGATTGGCAACGCCGCCTGTATAGCCTACTCTCACGGCGCCTCTCTTATTTACCACATGCGTTGCATGGCGATAGATTACCGGCTTCAGACCCATTTTTTCAAACTGGAGGATCGCTGCTTTTACCATCCGTTCAAAACCAAGACTATATCGGATATTTACTGTTTTCTTTTTTGTGATATCCTTCCGTCCGGTGATAAATCCGATCCGATAGCCTTCTGTATAGGTAGAAGCCATCTTATCGATCTCTTCCTGAGAAAGGGAGTTCAGAAACTCTGCAACTCCTGTTTCATTCTCTGAAACAAACTCGCCATAGCGATACAGATATCTCAGATCCGAAAGATCCGAATTCATGATGATATCTGCTGCAAAGTCAAGCTCCGGATCTACACCTTCCCGTATCCTCTGCTCCATCATATCCTGGCAGTAATCATTTACATAGGAACGGAGAATCCCCTCCACTGTTGCCGCCTCTGGAAGTTCTTCCTCACAAAATGCAGAATATACTTCCAGAAACAGTTCCATGGATACAGTCATATCCCACAGCCTTTTCTCATGAGCATAAGCTACAGTTCCTGCGATCTCTGCATACAGAAAACTGAAGGCTTTTCCATATTCTCCCATCTGCTGTACTGCATACGCCGGATTTCCATAGCTGCTTTCATAATTTTCCGGGAGGATATCCTGATAAAAGCAATGATTTCTCTCTTTCAACGCCTCCATCGTAAGCTCTGCTGCGCTCTCATCCATCACATCTGCTGCCATGGAAAGAAACTTTGCCCTGTTTCTGAAAAAATCTCCAAACGGTTTTTTTACGGTTTCTTCTGTTATGATCTCACGGATCCGTTCCTTCGCAAGTCCATAACGTTCTTTCATGCATTCTTCCAAGACTTCATCTCCCATCTTTTTCATCATTGATCACATGCCCCAGGGCAATGTGTTTGTCAACGAGTTCTTTCATATATTCCCAGATCACTTCAGAACCCTCTCCTGTTTTCCGGTTTCTCTTATAAATCTGACTTTTCTTCACCTGATGCTCTTCCCAGCTTTTTCCGTTGGAAGCATCATTTAGAAACAATGGCTGACAATTATCTAGCACATGGGCAAATTTCGCCTCCGGGGTTTCGTAAGCCTCAAACTCCTCCCATAATGCTTTTAACCACTGTCCCTGATCTTCCGGCAATAGTCCATAGATCCGTTCTGCTGCCTGCTTCTCCCTGTATTCCTTGGTTGTCGCTCCTTTTTCATCATATGCATAGGTATCACCTGCATCGATCTCTACCAGATCATGCGCCAGTACCATAGGAATCACCTTCGAAAGATCCACTTCCTCATTGGAATATTCCTTTAAAAGCACTGCCATCAACGCCAGATGCCAGGAATGCTCCGCATCATTCTCTTTCCGCTTTCCGTCTGCAAGATATGTCTGACGAAAAATATTCTTGACTTTATCTATTTCCATAATAAAGTCCAGCTGTTTTTTTAAGCGTTCTTTTTTATCCATCTGTTATACCCCCGATAAAAAAAGTCCCAGCCAGATAACCAGGATCACTCCATTCAAAATAGACCCGACCATGCTCGTCCTGTGTTTCCGGTTTTCTTCCGAAAAGCTGGAAAGCCCCAGTGTAAAGCCATATGCAGAAAGTAGCATGGCAAAAAGCCCGGTTCCGCCGATCAGGCCCCCGAGCTTTCCATCAAAAAAGAGTGCAAGCACAACTGCCGCGATAAACAGCACGAGGGAAGCCGCCGCAAGTCCTACAGACCATTTTCCCTTGGAAGCTTCTCTTTTTTTTGCAAATGCATATCTATATCTTCTTGCCATTAATTTTTCTCCTAATCCTGTCGCAGACTGCATAAATCCCATATCCAAGCGCTGCGCCCAGAGTATTCAATATCATATCATCCACATCAAAGCAGCCAACTTTTGTAAGCAGCTGGATCACTTCTATCGTCAGACTGATAAAAAAGCCGGATAATATGATAAAAAAGCCATTTCGCATTTTTCCGGTTATTACCGGAAGAATAAATCCGTATGGCACAAATCCCAGCACATTTCCAAAAACATTTGTGAAAAGCGCAAATGTACCCACTATTTTTCGATAAGTCCAGAAACGCCTGATCTCCACAAACGGAACAAGATTGTAACGGTATTCTCTTTCTGCATCCGCCACTCTTCCGTATCCTTCCGAAAAGAACAGAAGATACACAAGAACAAGAACATACAATACAAAAAAAGCTGTCCCGAGTTTTTTTACTCTGCGTTTTGTCCCTTTTTCCAATATTCTCCCCTGCTTAAATAGTCCGAAAAGCCACACGGAACAACGTGCGGCTTTTCAGATCATATTAGATTAATATCTCTGATTTTCTTCTGAGCAGTCTCGCACCGTTCACGATCATCAGAATTCCTGTGACAAGTCCCGTCACCAGAACGACAATACCGAGTGCAAGGCTTCCCGCCCCGCTGCTCGCCATAGTTTTATAAATTTTTTCATTCATAAGGCTGCGTCCTCCCAGTAAAAGCGGACCTTCGGAATCCGCCGCTCTTTTATGACCTTTTATAACAATATTATTCTGCGCCGTACTGGTCATAATATGCATCAATGGCAGCTTTCAGCTTATCATCGATCACAACACGGCCTTTGTATTCTTTGTTGTAGAGATGCTCAACAACCTCCGCCATAGTTACAATAGCTGTAGTCTGAAGGCCGTAGGTTTCCTCGATCTCTTTGAGCGCACTCTTTGTTCCCTGGCCACGTTCCATACGGTCAACAGAAACCACAAGACCTATCGGATTTACATCTCCCTGCGCTTTGATGATCGGAAGTGTCTCTTTAATGGATGTTCCTGCAGTCGTAACATCCTCAATGATCACTACCTTATCCCCATCCTGGATCGGGCTACCAAGAAGAATTCCTTTATCTCCGTGGTCTTTCACTTCCTTACGGTTGGAACAGTAACGGATATCCTTTCCGTACATTTCACTGATTTCCATAGTTGCTGCTACAGAAAGCGGAATTCCTTTGTATGCCGGTCCAAACAGCACATCAAAATCCAGTCCGAATTTGCTTTCTATCGCTTTTGCATAATACTGTCCCAGCTTGCGAAGCTGCGCACCGGTACGGTAAAATCCTGTATTTACAAAAAATGGTGTCTTTCTTCCTGATTTCGTAGTAAAATCTCCAAATTTCAGGACATTACAGTCAATCATAAATTCAATAAATTCCTGCTTATACTGTTCCATTTATCTAATCCTCCATGTTTTTCATATATACGACAAACCCAGGATCCACACTCTGTTACAATCCCAGTGTAAAATCCCTTTATTTATCCTGTTAATTCTAACATATGAACAACAGAATTGCAAATACGGCAATCCTCCGTTATTTCACTACTCCGATCAGCTCATTGATGTCTTCCACTTTCTGTTTTTCAAGAAATGCCTGAATACCATCTGCGATCTCCACAGTGGCATAAGGGTTAAAAAAGTTTGCAGTTCCCACAGACACTGCAGTAGCACCTGCCATAATAAATTCCAGGGCATCCTCAGCAGTTGCAATTCCCCCCATACCGATGATAGGAAGGGATACTGCATTTGCCACCTGATATACCATACGGACAGCTACCGGTTTTACTGCAGGACCGGACATTCCACCAGTTTTATTTGCCAGTGCAAATGTACGTCTGTTGATATCGATCTTCATTCCTGTCAGGGTATTGATAAGAGAAAGAACATCTGCGCCGCCAGCTTCTGCTGCTTTCGCCATCTCGGTAATATCGGTTACATTTGGGCTCAGCTTCATGATCACCGGCTGTTTTGCATATTTCTTTACTTCTTTTGTGATCTCTTCAAGAGCTTTCGGATTCTGACCGAAGGCAATTCCGCCTTCCTTGACATTCGGGCAGGAAACATTAATCTCCAGCATATCCACAGGCTCATTTCCAAGGCGTTCTACAACCTCACAGTAATCCTTTGCAGATTTTCCACAGACATTGACGATGATCTTTGTATCATATTTTTTAAGGAACGGAATATCTCTTTCACAGAAAACATCAATCCCCGGATTCTGAAGACCAATGGCATTGAGCATTCCGGATGCGGTCTCTGTCACTCTCGGTGTAGGATTTCCCGGCCACGGTACATTTGCCACACCTTTTGTCACAACTGCGCCAAGTCTGTTCAGATCCACAAATTCACTGTATTCCGCTCCGGAACCAAATGTTCCGGACGCTGTCATCACCGGATTCTTAAGTTCTACGCCGGCAAGATTTACATTCATTCTGCTCATAGCTCTACCTCCGTGCTCAGGAATACAGGTCCGTCTTTACATACTCTCTTGTTATGGACATGAGAATGAGAATCCACATCTTTGGATTTGCACACACAGGCAAGACACGCGCCTACGCCACAGGCCATACGCTCTTCCATGGAGATCCAGCACGGAATTCCTTTTTCAAGGGCATATGCCTTGATGGCACGGAGCATCGGGGCAGGTCCGCAGGCAAAGATCGCATCTGCCTCAAGATCGTTCTCACGGATGGCATCCATAACATTTCCCTTTGTTCCTGCAGAGCCGTCTTCTGTTGCCACATAGACATCTCCATAAGCTTCAAATTCCTTATTTAAAAACAGCTCATCTCTGTATCCGAGAACCATGATCTTTTCTGCGTCCAGCTGTTTAGCAGTTTCCAGCATTGGCGGGATTCCGATTCCTCCACCCATGAGAAACACTTTTTTGCCTTTTACTGCATCCAGCGGAAAACCATTTCCCAGAGGTCCCATAGTCTCAATGGGGACCCCTGCATGAAGTCTGGAAAATTCCTCCGTACCGGTTCCTTTTCCTGTAACGCGATATACCAGTCTCAGTTTTCCTTCTGCTTTATCGATCTCACAGAGACTGATGGGTCTTGGCAGAAGCTTACCGCCATTGCGGCTGTAAAGTGATACAAACTGTCCCGGCACTGCATTTTTTCCAATCTCACCTGCATCCAGCCACATACTGTAAATATCTGTACCAATACATTCCTGGCTGAGTATCTTACAGGGCTTTTTTGTTTTTTTACTTTCTGATGTACTCATAAAATGCCTCCTGTATTATCTGTTCTCCAGCGCACCGCTGATATCCGCGATCATATCTTTTACTGCCGCTCTGGAAGCATCTGCGTAATTTTCAGCGCCAAACTCTTTATATTTCTCCTGCTTATATGCAGCGATGATTCCTCTGGAAGAGTTTACGATAGCACCAAGTCCGTCCTCATTAAAGAAATGGACAAGATCTGCGCCCTTTCCACCCTGAGCACCATATCCGGGAACAAGGATAAATGTCTTCGGCATGATCTTTCTTAATACCTTTCCCATTTCCGGATAGGTCGCACCTACAACAGCACCAACATAACTATATCCATCACCCATAAGCTCATCGCCCCATTGTGCAACCTTCTCACCTACCAGCTCATAGAGCGGGCGACCGTCGATGACACGATCCTGGAACTCACCACTTGATGGATTGGAAGTTTTGACCAGAACAAAGATACCCTTTTTCTCTTCCTTACATACATCCATAAAGGGTTTCACACCATCAGAACCAAGGTATGGATTGACCGTTGCAAAATCCTCATCAAAACCTGCATATTTTTTTGAGCCTACCTGAACCTGTCCCAGGTGACCAACTGCATATGCTGCAGATGTGGAACCGATATCACCTCTTTTGATATCACCGATCACAACCAGATCTTTGGCTTTACAATACTCAACCGTTTTCTTGTATGCGATCAGTCCCGGGATACCAAACTGCTCATACATGGCGATCTGTGGTTTCACTGCCGGGATCAGATCACAGGTCGCATCCACGATCCCTTTGTTATACTGCCAGATTGCTTCTGCAGCGCCCTCCAGAGTCTCTCCAAACTCTGCAAAAGCCTTCTTCTGGATATGCTCCGGAATATAATTCAGCATAGGATCCAGTCCTACAACGATTGGTGCATTTGTTTTGCGGATATTGCTGATCAGTTTGTTAATCATGATTCTTTCTCCTCCTGGTTTTTAAATACAATTTTTCCGTCACAGATGGTATAAAGCACTTTTCCCTTTACTTTCCAGCCATCAAACGGTGTGTTATGTCCTTTGGAAACAAATTTATTTTTATCGATAGCATACTCCTGCTCCGTATCCACGATGATCACATCTGCCGGATGGCCTTTCTGGAGAGTTCCTCTGTCAAGCCCGAGGATTTTCGCCGGGTTCAGGCACATCTTCTCAACCATCTGTTTCAGTGTGATCACATCTTTTTCCACCAGCTCTGTATAGGTGAGCGGAAGGCTTGTTTCCAGACCTACGATCCCAAATGGTGCATTCTTCATAGAACCTGTTTTTTCCTGTGCACTGTGCGGTGCATGGTCCGTGCTGATCACCTCGATGGTACCGTCCTTCAGGCCCTGTTTCAGCGCTTCCACATCCTTCGGTGTACGGAGCGGCGGATTCATCTTGTAATTCGGGTCATCTGTTTTAATATCATCGGATGAAAGGATAAAATGGTGCGGGCATACTTCAGCTGTGATATTGTCGTATCCTTTCTCTTTTACGATCTTCATCATCTGGGCATCCCCATAAGTGGAACAGTGGCAGAGATGAAGATGGACTCCTGTCTCCAGCGCCAGAATGATATCTCTGGCTGTAATGGTATCTTCCACTGCATTGCAGATTCCGGGAAGCCCCAGTCTTTTGGCGTTCTCATCCTCATTCATGCATCCATCTCCACGCAGATCGATATCTTCACAATGGTCAAAAAACGGCACGCCACATTCTGCTGCGATCCTCATTGCTTCTTTACAAAGCGCTGTATTCATCACAGATTTACCATCCTCGGATACTGCCGGGATCCCTGCTTTCACCATTCCGGCAATATCTGCAAGTTCAGTACCCTTTTCTCCCATGGTGGCTGCACCTGCCTGAAGTACATGAATACCGGAAACCTGCGCCGCCTTGTTATGTACATAGTTTACCCGGTCCGGATTATCAATAGTGGGAGTTGTATTTGGCATAGCAACTACAGTTGTCACACCACCACGTGCTGCCGCAGCAGCACCACTCTTGATATCTTCCTTATGTGTCTGGCCCGGATCACGAAAATGGACATGAAGGTCGATAATTCCCGGCATGACCAGCTTTCCTTTCGCATCGATCACACGGTCGCCGTCTTTCTTTTTCAGCTTCTGGCCTATTTCCGCAATGATTCCGTCTTCCAGATAAATATCGCCTGTTTTATCCGTATCTGTAGCCGCATCCACAATCCGGCCTCCTCGAATCAGAATCCCCATTTCTGTTCTCCTCTCATCCTGTATTTTCAAAGCAGATCCTTCAATCCACTTGTATTCTACTATATCATACACGAAATCTCTCTATTTATAAAGATTTTTTTTACAAAGCAATTTCGCCTCTTTTTACACCCCGGAATTGTTGGAATTTTCTCCTTGACATTTCAAAACACGGGTTATATAATCAGAGCATGGCAAAATATTTAATGTAAAATCACTAGTTTTTAGAGATTATATTTACATGAATATAGTCTGTAAAATCTGGTGATTTTTTATTATCATCAGAAGGCTATTTTAATTTTTTTTATTTTTATGGAGGTAACACAAAATGAACAAGGGAACTGTAAAATGGTTCAACGCAGAAAAAGGTTATGGTTTTATCACAGGTGAGGACGGACAGGATGTATTCGTACACTTCTCCGCTATCAACGGTGAAGGCTTCAAATCTCTTGAAGAAGGACAGGCTGTATCCTACGACTTAACAGAGGGCGCTCGCGGAATGCAGGCTGCTAACGTTACAAAGTTATAATTCTATAACCATAAAAAACGTATAAGTCAAAACGGGGCTGCTTTATGGCAGACCCGTTTTTTATTGCATTGTATTTATCCTGTATATAAAAATCCCCGGGATGCTTCAACACATCCCGGGAACCCATCATTTCATATGTGTTTTCTATTCCGCACTGTCTGAAGATAATCCGGAAATATAATCTGTCAATGCAGAAGTATCCATCACAGTATCCACCTTCACACTGGCTTCCTTCGCCTGGATCTTGGCATATGCGGAATATCCGATCCAGCCTACAAGCAGAACCGCGATGAGGATCCATGCCGCCATCTCAAGTACAAATTCTGCGCGTTCCTTCTTCAGGGCACTGTTTCGCGAGTATTTGTTGTTTTTATATTTGTCAACTTTCTTCTGGCTCATTGTCTTTCTCCTTTGCCGCTTCAGTACTTCGTTCATTATAGCACACTTGTTTTCAAAAGAAAAGCGGCAACTCCCTGAAGAAATGTGATAATTTTCTGAACTGGAGATTTTCTCTGATCAGACTGCTACGATAACGCCACCATCGTTGGCATACATACTGCTGACACCGGCAGTATCCATAACTACGATCTTTGCTGGGTGCAGTTTCTCACGGATAGCCTCCTCCAGCATCTTCGCTCTTTCCGGACAGTTGCAATGAGTGATGGCAACTGTCTTTTCCGGGATGTTGATCCCCTTCTCTCCAATGTGATCCACCATTTTTACGATTGCTTTATTCATGCCTCTGGCCTGATCCAGCTGACAGATCGTTCCTTCCGGAGTAGCTCCCATAACCGGCTTGATCTTCAGTGCACTGGCCACCAGAGCTTTCACTCTGCCCAAACGTCCGTTCTTGCGCAGAGTTTCCAGATTCTCCAACACAAAAAATGTGTTCATCTCTTCAATATATTTCTCTACTTCACTTACTACTTCTTCAAAAGAAAGTCCCTTTTCTTCACACTCCACGATCTTCATGGCAATCAGACTCTGACCACCGGATGCAGATTTGGAATTAAATACATGAACCTTTTTCTCCGGCTGCTCTTCCAGGAACAGGTTTTTTCCAAGAATCGCACTGTTATAGGAACCACTCAATTCTGCCGATAGCGTCACCGCATAAATGTGTTCCGCATCACACTCATATGCCTTCATATAGCGTTCCGGAGAAGGGCATGCAGACTTGGGGCATTCCGGGCAGGCCGCAACCTTCTTTAAAAAATCTTTCTGATCGAAATTCTCATCATCTATAATATTCTCACCGCCCACCGTCAGCGTCAGTGGTATGGATTCAATCCTGCCGTCATTTTTCCATTCATCTAAAAGCTCCCCACAGCTATCTATCGCAATCTTATAGCTCAATTATATCGTCCTCTTTTCCATTATATGTAGTATTCAATACCACATCTATCGTATCACATAAACAGATATTTGAAAAGAGTTTTTTAAAAAGTCTGTCCTTTTTTCTTTATCTGAGATATAATGTCTACACGCGATCACATAAAAGAAAGGAAGTGCGGCATGCTTGCATTAAAGATCACAGATATCCGGGATTTCACAAACAAACTTTTTATAGGAGAAGTATTTGACAAATTCTGTCTGTCCGAAGCGACTGTGACTACTTTTAATACTTTTACCATTGATGGCAGGCTTCAGAAAGATTTTTTTGATACAGACAGCATGAACAGACTCACAGAGCACGGCCGGACACATTCTCTCTGGAAGGACATCAGACCTTTCTGCTGGTCTGTGATCCGCGGTAAGCGTACGCCCTTAAGCTTCAGGATCGTGCTGCATTTAAGTCGGAGTGGAGTTGAAGCTGCAATGAGAAATACAGATTTCGGAATTTCCTCCGAACAGATAGACGGACTATTCTTAAATCTTCAATTTAAAAATAACAGCCTTCTTTGTACTACCGGAACCTCTCTTAAAACATTCTCTATGGATAAACGCCCGGAGCAGCTCTGGGATGATATGATCCTGAGCTTTCTGTCCAGGAATCAAATTCTTTTTGAAAGGCTATAGTCAATTCTCTTCTTCTATTTCCCTCAGGTAATACGCAAGCATATCAATAAATTCACTGTTGGTAGGCTTGTATTCCAGAGGATATCCTGCAATCTCATCCAGCAGTTTTTTATTTCCTTCCCAACACACATTTACCATTGTTCTGATATCATGCTCAATATTGGTAGGTGTTGATCTGTACTTCCGCGCCAGGCATGGATAAATGTCCTTTGTGATCCGCAATGGTTTATACTGATACCCCATGGAAATCTTTACCGCTTCCGCAACGAAAAAATATCCTTTGTATTTCGAATTTGCACCAAGTCTTCTGATCAATCCATACACCTTTTTCATACATTTGTTCCTCCATTTCATTTTTTTCTCTTTTTAAAAGCACTCCCTTATGTATAATACGACAGTTATCTATATTTTTCGCTTTCTTCTGAAAATTTATTTTATACATATTAGATACTAATTTAAATTTTTAGTCATATTTTACAGGTTATTTTTATTTAATATCTATTATTTTATTTAAAATTCCTATAATTGTGTTAAAGATACACATATTGTTATAAAAAAAGCAAAGGCTTCGCCCCATTACGGGCAAAGCCTTTCGATCATTTTATATGTCGTTTTATTTTGTAAGGACCATAAGGATATCGTTGCTTCTCTTTACAAATTTTGTCATTTCTTCAGGAGAAAGCTGTTTATGGCTCATCATTGCAAGATCATAAAGCTGTTCACAGATCACCGGAACATACTCTGATCCCTGATTTTCTGCTATAAATCTTACAAGAGGATGATTTGCGTTCAGTACAAGTACTTCCTGACCACCGAACATATTCGGATCCATT
This sequence comes from Blautia sp. SF-50, assembly GCF_900101315.1. Classification (NCBI taxonomy): domain Bacteria; kingdom Bacillati; phylum Bacillota; class Clostridia; order Lachnospirales; family Lachnospiraceae; genus Blautia; species Blautia sp. SF-50. Next base: position 206,260 of record NZ_FMUW01000003.1, on the reverse strand, counting down.
CCGTACATATTGTACATTTTCATCATATCCTGCATACGGCGGCTCTCCTCAGGAAGAGTGATCATCGCTGCAGTTCCCTCATTTTTCAGCTTCTCTACTTTTACTTCAAGTTTATCCTTGCCAAGATTCTTACGGAACACCTCAGTAAGTGTCTTGACTGTTGCTTCATCCGCTTTTCCGTCTTCACGAAGCTCTTCTGTCAGATCTGCATCAATTCTCTTGAACTGGATCGTCTGATCCTGCTGTTCAAGATGGGAAATAAACTGTGAATCGATCACATGCTTCAGCAGTACAGCATCTTTACCCGCTTCACGGAACATATTAATGTACTGGCTCTGCTGTACCTCATCGGTCACATAATAGATCACCGTTTTTTCCGGTTCCTCATTCTGGGATCCTTCAGAAGCTTTCTCCTCTGTCTTCTCCTCTTCAGCTGCTTTTGTTTCTTCTTTTTTATTTTCCTCAATGCAGTCTTTCAGGGTAAGATATTTGCCGTCCAGATTCTTAAAGAGGATATAATCGTTCATCTTCTCACCAAATTTCGCATCCTTGATGCATCCAAATTTGATAAACGGGCTGATATCATCCCAGTACTTCTCATAAGACTCTCTGTCTGTCTTGCACATTCCGGTGAGCTTATCTGCTACTTTCTTGGTGATGTATTCAGAAATCTTTTTCACAAAACCATCATTCTGCAGTGCAGAACGAGAAACATTCAGTGGAAGATCCGGACAGTCGATCACGCCTTTCAGAAGAAGAAGGAATTCCGGGATCACCTCTTTGATGTTATCTGCAATAAATACCTGATTATTATAAAGCTTGATGGTTCCCTCAATGGAATCATACTCTGTCCTGATCTTCGGGAAATACAGGATACCTTTCAGGTTGAACGGATAGTCCATGTTCAGATGAATCCAGAACAGCGGTTCCTTGTAATCCATAAATACCTTACGGTAAAATTCTTTATACTCTTCATCCGTGCACTCATTTGGATGCTTCATCCAGAGCGGCTGTGTATCGCTTAAGGATACCGGCCGTTTATTGATCTTTACTTTATCTTTGGCAGGAGAAACTTCCACAACTTCTTTCTCGCCTTTATCATTCTCCTTTTCCTCTGTCTTGGCATCCTCATGGATATGTTCAACTACCACATCATCTTCACGGAGATCTGCCTCATCGATGGTTTCATACTCCTGTTCAGCATTTGCTTTGGAAAGATAGATATTTACCGGCATGAAAGAACAGTATTTCTCAATAACCTCTCTCATACGATATTCATTGGCAAACTCCAGGCTTTCCTCATTGAGGAAAAGAGTGATCTCTGTTCCCGGTTCTGTTTTGTTTCCGTCTGCCATCTCATACTCCGTACCACCGTCACAGGTCCAATGTACCGGTGTGGAACCCTCTTTGTAAGAGAGAGTATCAATATGAACTTCATCTGCAACCATAAATGCAGAATAAAATCCAAGTCCGAAATGACCGATCATCTGATCATCCGTTGTTTTATCCTTATATTTCTCAAGAAACTCTGTGGCACCGGAAAAAGCGATCTGTGTGATATATTCCTCTACTTCATCTGCTGTCATACCAATACCGTTATCGATAAACTTCAAAGTTTTCTGATCCGGATCAACGATAACATTTACAGCCGGTTTGTAACCTTCCGGGAATGTATAATCTCCCATAACTTCCAGCTTTCTCAGTTTGGTGATCGCATCGCATCCGTTGGAGATCATCTCTCTTACAAAAATATCATGGTCGGAATATAACCATTTCTTGATAATCGGAAAAATATTTTCACTGTTGATTGATAAACTGCCATGTTTTGCTGACATATATGTCACTCTCCTTTTGTTTTTATTTTTATTTCTGATGTTCCGACAGAGCCGGAAACCTGTTGTTTTTTTCAATAAATATATACTAATACGACTTTTTACAAAAGTCAAGAAAAATTTAGCACTCATCATTATAGAGTGCTAGTAACAGCATGTAAAACGGATCTCTATGTGCAAAAAAATCCCTCCGTACATTTTTTGTACGGAGGGTGCTGTAAAACTATCTTCTACATTCTGTTCTTATTTTTTCTTTCTACGATATACAAGGATTCCTCCAATACATACCACAGCCACGATCAAAATGATCACAAATGTCATGATCGGTGTACTGTCTCCCGTCTGCACTGCAGATTTCTGATTTGTCTGTGTCACTGCCGGACTCGGAGTCGCAGTAAGAACTGCTGCCTGTGATACCGTAAAAGTAACCGTACTTTCTGACTGTGTACCGGTATCCTTCCAGCTAGAGCCGTCGTATTTCTGCTGTCCAAAGGTAACTTTCAGAGTATATTTTCCCGGCTTGCTGACACGGAATGTTGCAGTATAAGGCTCTCCATCCCAGGTACGGGTCTCTGTGATCTTCCAGCTCTTCGGCTGATATCTGGTATCTCCCTTACGCGGGTTTGTATTATCCATCCCTGCACCAGCTGCTGTAAAGGTGATCTTTGTATTGGTATCATACTTGCCATTGGAATCAATGCCTGTGATCTTATTGTCCGATGCAGCGGCTTCCGTGCCCTGATATCCGTTTACTGTAATACTTACTGCGATCACTGTACTGATCTTGTTGGGATTCTTAACCCCCTCCGGAAGAATGACAGTACCTTTTACATTAAATATCTGACGTTCTGCAGAAGACGGATCATAAGAAGATCCCTTAACATCCCATTTAACAGATGCCTTCTGCTCTCCCTTTGTTGTAGTGATCTTTACTGTTCCCGGAAGCTTCAGGGCTTTCTGGGTTTTCTGGGTTCCATTGGGAAGATCTTTGATATCGGATGGCTTTTTGATACCTGTAAGGTTATTCGCCTTCTTACTGTTATCTGTTTTTTTCTTTGTAACGCTGAAATGGACATTTACATAAGCTTCCACGTTTGCATCATTGGCGATCACAATGTCTTCCAGATATTCCCCCTGTGAAAGTCCGCTGACCGGCTGTACGCTAAAGGTTGCATTATCTCCTGCTTCCAGCTCTGTGGCGGAAAGTGTACCAATTGTATATGCATTTGATGAAGGCTGTTTCAGAACAATTTTTGTATTTCCGGTGTTGGTAACTGTAACTGTCTTCGCATCAGGAAGTTCCTTATAACCTTCTTCTTTGGTTCCAAACTCCAGACTGTCTGTTACCGAAAGACCGGGATTGGGTTCCGGTTCCGACTCCGAAACTGTAAATTCCAGCCGGACTTCAGCCAGTGTGTTTCCGGTATTCTGATCTGTCACAGAAATCGTATCGCTGTGATCTCCGGCCTGAAGACCGGTCTTGGGCTGTACAGTAAAGGTTGCCGCCTTATCTCCGGGATTGAGCACTTCCGCAGAAGGCTCTCCCACCTCATAATCCTCCGGAGCAGAAAGCTGGATTCGGATAGCTTCTGTACCTGTATTCTCTACGGTTACAGGCTGTGCATCCGGCGCAGTCTCATAGCCCTGTTCCAGTGTTCCAAACTTCAGAGGACCTTCCGGTTTCACTGTTGCAGTAACTGTTTTTGGTGTTTCTGTCTTTACCATAACCGAAGCCGTCACTGTAGCAGATGCTTCCGTGCTTTCATCAGAAGCAAATACAAGCTCTTCCACGTATGGATCATCTTTTGCAGAGAGTCCAAGCTTAGGCTGTACGGTAAAGGTCTGCTCTCCTCCCTGCGCCAACTGGATATTTCCGCTGCTCTCCACTTCACTGACCGGCGCAATATCAAAAAACTCCGATTCAGGCTGTACTAACGTCACAGCTTCTGTACCTTCGTTTTTGATCGTGACTGTACTTGTTGTTTCTACCTTTTCATAACCAGCAGTCAGATCATCAAAAGGCAGTTCTGTCGGATCCGCAGTTAGCTTGTATATTTTTTCCGCTGCAGGGTCCGATGTTTCCCCGGGATCTGTCTGCTCATTATTTTCATGATCTTCGACTTTTTTATTTTCCGGTTCTTTTACTGTAAAGTCCGCTTCAAAGAAGACATCGGCACCTTCTTCTGTCTGATACGTGATCAGATCTTTGTATTCTCCAGCCTTCAGACCTTCTCGTGGTTTTACCCACACAGCAACACTTTCACCACTCTTTAATGGCGCATCGTTAATATCCGCAGCCATGAAATTCTCCGGGGCGATCTCTTTAAAATTAAGATCGCCGGTTCCGTTATTTGTGATAGTAACCATCTGTGCTTCCGGAATTTCCGTATATCCCTCTTCCACGGAACCAAAATCCAGAATTCCACTTCCATCTTCCGTGTATGCAGATGCCGAATATGTCGGTTCCTCATTTTTTTCGGAAGCGTCTGCTGCTGTATCTGCGGAATCCGGTGTCTCTGTCTGACTATCTCCGGATGTATCTGCCTCATCGGCATTCTGAGTCCCTGACTGTTCTCCGTTTACTTCTATAACAGAGTTTTCAGCAGGCTCCTGGGTATCTGCAGGTTCCTGTACATCTGTATTCTCCTGCACATCCGCAGACTCCGTTTCTTCTGCCGGCTCTATGGTTTCCTCAGGCTGAGCACTATCAGGCTCCTCTGACGTTCCAGCTTCTGTATCCGGCGTGTTCTCTGAAGACTCCGAAGCTTCACTTTCCTCCGCATCCGGATCTTCTCCTGCTGCTTTGGCTTCTTCCTTTTTCTTTTCTGCCAGTGCTTTGGCTTCCTCCTCTGTTTCGGAAACCTCCTGGGTCGTCACCGTAAGCTCACCACTGACTCCCGTCTCTTCTTTTCCGGTGATCTTCAGAACGATCGGAAGACCCAGATCTTTTTCATCGATTTTATAAGTCTTGTCAGTTCCTACCTCTGTAAGAAGGTCTCCGTCTTTTAATGACCAGGAAAAACTCACATTATCATCTGTGATCCCCTCCGGCTTGACCTTTGAGTAATCTGCACTTAAGGTAGACCCGATCGCAAGTGTTCCTTTGACCTTCAGCTTTCCATCAAGATTTCCAGATGGAGCTGCAGTGGCAAATACCATCGATGGAAGCAGCGTTACCATCATAAGCACAGCCATGACGACTGCCAGCACTCTGCTTTTTTTCATATCCCATCCTCCTTTACATCATTTTATTTTCCCCACATTTACCCTTTCTACGCAGGGCTTTCTTTTTGCTGATGCAAGTTTATCATATTTAATTTTCAGAGGTGTAATCCCTGCTTTCCGTCAGCCTTCTACGATCATATATTTTCCGTCCGGGAGTTTAAATACTTCGCTTTCTTCTTCCAGCTCCTTCAGGGAAATCCCCTCCACATCTGCGCCCATTCCATCCAGATATTTTTTAACATCCTTCAGGGAATCCAGCACAACTGCCATGCAATCCTCTAGAAATTCCTCTGCCTCCTCAAAATCCTCTGCTACCGGCTCATCAAAAAGCTGACCCTGTTTTTCCAGAAATGTCTGGACATATTCTTTCTTGTACATATTAAAGTACCTCCTTTATATCTCCGCCCGCCGCGATCAGTCTGCGAAGTACTGGTTCCACCTTCTCTGTCTCGTAGAAAGCCGCCGCCTTTACCCCTGGCTTCGCATGCTTCATGGCAAAGCTGTATTTTACAGATTTCATCATTTCAATATCATTGTATTCATCCCCGAACGCCATGCATTCATCCGGTCCGATTCCCAAAAGTTCCTGGTATTTACGGATCCCTTTTGCTTTGTTCGTGGTAAATGGAACAAAATCCACCCACGCAAATCCGGATGTCACAACAGTACATCTGTCTTTGAACCGTTCTCTCCAGTACTGGATGGATTCCTCCGTCATTCCTTCTCTCTCATAAACTGCAACCTTCATACAAGGCTCTGTGATCTCATCAAAACTCTTTATGATCTTACACTGATTTTTTACTTCTTCAATCATCAGATGGCGATAATGTTCTGCCTTGGGCATGATATAATAAAAATCCTTTGTAGAACAGGAAAATTCCGCTCCGGGCTTTTCCCATATTGTCTGAATGATCTCTCTGACCAGTTCTTTGTCAAAGCTGTCGCAGTACAGAAGCTTCTCATTCTGGACAGCAAGCCCGCCATTTTCACTGATAAATGCCATCTCGTCCTTTACCGGCGCAAAAAGATTCCTCATATTGGCATACTGTCTGCCACTGGCTGCCACAAAAAGGATTCCCATTTTTTTCAGTTCCTTTACCAGCGGAAAGATCTCTTCCGGCAGCGTCTGTCTTCCACCGATAAGCAGCGTTCCATCCAGATCACTGGCAACCATCTTAATCATGCTGCTTCTCCTCATAAATAGTAAACAGATCACCAGGTACAGCTGCTACAATATCTGCACCGTTATTTTCAAGCTCTTCTCTGTCACGGAATCCCCATAGTGCACCAACGGTATACATTCCGGCAGCACTTCCTGTCTGCATATCTGTCTTTGTATCTCCGATATACATACATTCTTCCGGCTTTACGCCGAAATCTTCTGCAATCTTCAGCGGACCATCCGGTGCCGGCTTTCTGCGGATCCCTTCCTGCTGTCCCATCACCTCATCAAACAGATCACCATAGATCGCCTTTACCACTTTCTGCGCCGCAACATGAGGCTTATTGGAGCATACAGCCATCTTAAGGCCTGCATGTTTCAGCTTTTGAAGGGTTTCCGGCATATCTTTATATGGCACAACTTTATACAGCGGATCTTCATCAAATTTCCTGCGATAAAGTTCCCTGACTTCTTCGTAGTGTACCAGCTCCGGATCTCCTGCATCGATCAGGCATCTTCTGATCAGCATATCTGCACCTTCACCGCTGTAATAACGAAAATTATCTGCCGGCTGTGATTTCAGGGAAAACTTTTCCATGATCTCATTCGCCACATATGCCATAGATTCCAGTGTATCCGCAATTGTTCCATCCAGATCAAATATACAAGCTTTTATCATTTTGTCTTTCATCCTCTCAGGTTCATTCCCAGTTTTTTTGTCTCATAGATCAGTCTTGCCACAGGCAGTCCCACCACGTTGTTATAATCACCACGGATTCCCTTCACATAGGCTCCCCAGGCGCCCTGGATCCCATAGCTTCCGGCTTTGTCCATTGGGTCTTTGCTGTTTACATATTCCTTTATTTCTTCCTCTGTCACCGGATAAAAGCTCACATCTGTGCACTCATAGAAGGTATGAGCTTTCCATCTCCCTTTTTCTCTTATCAGCAAAGTTACACCGGTATATACCTGATGTGTATTCCCCTGCAGCATAGCGAGCATCTCTATTGCAGCTATCTCATCTGCCGGTTTACCTAAAATCTTACCCTCATAAGATACAACGGTATCTGCACCGATCACAACCACATCTCTCAGATCTCGGTTCTCCTCTTCCTCCAGCGCGTATGCCGTAAACATAGCTTTCTGACGAGAAAGTTCCTCCACCACTTTCGCAGGCTCTGCACTGGTGATCCGTTCTTCCCCGCTGGCAGGCTTCACTTCAAAGGCGACTCCTACCTGGCTTAAAAGTTCCCGCCTCCTGGGAGATGCGGAAGCAAGCACGATTTTCTTCATGTGTAATTCCTCTCTTTCCTGTGTTATCAGTATAACCGTTTCTGTAAATGGGCGCAACCGAAATCGTTGCAGGAGCATTTTGTACTTATCCATTTATTCCTGATGACGATAAAACAAAACAAGCAGTACACCCTGATACCTGTTCACGGTGTACTGCTGTCATATATTTCGTATTCTTTTTGACAGTTTTTATGCTTTCGGTAATTTGAAAGAGCTCTTCAGAGATACAATGCGGTTAAATACCGGTGCTCCCTCCCTGGAGTCATGGATATCTGCGCAGAAGAAACCGTTACGTACAAACTGATAGCTGTCATAACCTTTTGCTTTCAGAAGCTCCGGCTCTACATAAGCACTTGTTACTGTAAGAGAATTCGGATTTACATTAAGAGAACCATCTTCTTTATTGTAAACACCTTTTTCTTCATCTACGATATTCTCGTAAAGTCTTACCTCAACTTTACCTGCATTGGATGCTTCCACCCAGTGGATCGTTCCTTTTACCTTACGTCCGTCCGGTGCATTTCCGCCCTTGGTCTCCGGGTCATAGGTACAGTGGACTACACGGATCGTTCCGTCGTCATCTGCCTCATAACCTGTGCAGGTTACAAAATATGCATTCATAAGACGAACTTCATTTCCAATATAGAGACGTTTGTATTTCTTAGGAGGCTCTGCCATAAAATCATCACGTTCAATATAAAGTTCTCCACTGAACGGAATCTTTCTGGTTCCAAGCTCCTCATTCTCCATATTATTCGGAGCTTCAAGATACTCAACCTGTCCTTCCGGATAGTTATCGATCACGAGCTTGATCGGATCAAGGATCGCCATCATACGCGGACGTTTCAACTTCAGGTCCTCACGGATGCAGTACTCGAGCATTGCATAATCTACAGAACTGTTCGCCTTTGAAACACCACAGAGTTCTACAAATTTACGGATAGACTCCGGTGTAAATCCACGGCGGCGAAGTGCGGCGATGGATACTAGTCTCGGATCATCCCATCCATCTACGATGCCGTCCTCAACAAGCTTCTTGATATAACGTTTACCTGTAACAACGTTGGTCAGGTACAGCTTTGCAAACTCGATCTGCTTCGGTGGGTGCGGATATTCCAGTTCCTTTACCACCCAGTCATAAAGCGGTCTGTGGTCCTCAAACTCCAGAGTACAGATAGAATGTGTCACACCCTCAATGGCATCCTCGATCGGATGAGCGAAGTCGTACATCGGATAGATGCACCATTTATCTCCTGTATTGTGATGTGTCATGCGGGCTACACGGTAAATGACCGGGTCACGCATGTTCATATTCGGTGATGCCATATCGATCTTGGCACGGAGAACCTTCTCGCCATCTCCGTATTTGCCCTCACGCATCTCTTCAAAAAGCTGAAGATTCTCTTCTACAGTACGGTTTCTGTACGGGCTCTCTTTACCTGGCTCTGTAAGAGTTCCTCGGTACTCACGAATCTGGTCTGCAGTCAGGTCGCAGACAAAGGCCTTGCCTTTCTTAATAAGCTTCACTGCTGCCTCATACATCTGATCAAAATAATCAGATGCAAAGAAAAGTCTGTCTTCCCAGTCTGCACCAAGCCATTTCACGTCAGCCTTGATGGACTCTACAAATTCGGATTTCTCCTTTGTAGGGTTGGTATCATCAAAACGGAGATTGAATTTTCCGTTGTATTTCTGAGCCAGTCCATAATTTAAAAGAATGGATTTCGCATGTCCGATATGAAGATAGCCGTTAGGTTCCGGTGGGAAACGTGTATGCACGGTGTCATAAACGCCTTCTTCAAGATCTTTGTCTATAATATTTTCAATAAAGTTTTTGGAAACTGTTTCGTTCTCCATTGCTTTCCCTCCTAAATATCATCCTGATGTTTTATCTTATCATAAATCCGGAGTTTTTGAAACCCGCAAAACCTGTATCTAAACAAAAAATTGTCTGTTTTTAGACACAAAAAAAGCTGCTGACGGGAATCGAACCCGTGACCTCCGCCTTACCAAGGCGACGCTCTACCGACTGAGCCACAGCAGCTTGTTTCGCGACGTTTGTGCCGCTCACAGTTGTTTATATTATCAGATGATTGTCATATTGTCAATACATTATTTTTATTTTTTTAAAAATTCATATTTTCATGATTATAGCACAAAAAATCCTGTGTGCTGTCGCTCGCAGACACAGCACGCAGGATTCTCTTTTTACTCTTCTGTCTTTGTCTCTTCTGCTTCTGTCTCTTCTTCCGCTTCGGCCTCCGATTCATCATCTGCAGGTGTTTCCTCTTCTGCTTCTGTTGGTGCCTCTTCAGCATCCTCTGCCTCTTTGGAAACTTCTACAGTCTCAGATGCAGTCTTGTCCCAGTCCTGGAAGACTTCTTTCTCTTCTTTTTCTTCCTTCTTCTCGTCATCCTTGAAATCATCAAGATCTTCGAAATCATCCTCAAAGTCTTCTTCGCATACGGATCGTCTGGATACAAGTGCTGCGATAGCTCCTGCTGCTGCGGCGGTAAGCGCTCCTACTGCAACAAGTCCCCAATATTTATTGATCTTTGCCATAATTTGGTCTCCTTTCTTATTCTGCTCCTTATGAATATTATTTTAATACTTTTATATTCAAAAGGAAAGAGGTATTTACTCTTCTCAAAAATAGCTTTTAATTTTCCCACGGATCCTCTGCAGTGCATTATCAATGGATTTCGGTGTTTTTCCAAGAATCCGGGCAATATCCATATATCCATTTCCATCCAGATACAACTGCAGTACCCTGTTTTCCAGAGGGCTCAGGCTCTTTTTCATTTCATTTTCGAGAGCCGCCACATTTTCCCGGTCGATCAGGATCGATTCCGGATTATCATGCTCCACACAGGAATCTCTGAAGTTTTCCTCCGCCTCTCCGTCGCTTAAAGACACATAAGTGTTCAGTGGCTGATGTTTCTGGCGGTTTGAACTTTTAATTGCAGTATATATCTGTCTGTCAATACATATATTTGCAAAAGACTGAAAAGACGACTCCCTGTCTGGCTGGTAATCACGGACTGCCTTAAACAGTCCGATCATCCCCTCCTGTATCAGATCATCTGTGTCCCCACCTATCAGAAACATGGCACGGGCTTTTTTTCTGACCAGACCTTTATACTTTTCCATCAGATAATCTGCAATTGCAGATTCCCCTGCACGAAGTCTTTCGATAAGAGCTTCATCCGTCATCTCATTATATCGGCACATTTTTTCTCCGAACAGCTATGGCTGTATTTGATGTATTTATTTTGACAGTCTCTGTCTCACGATCTCAAAAGCAAGCACCCCTGCTGCTACAGAAGCGTTAAGGGAATCGATATCCCCCTTCATCGGGATCGCGGTAGTAAAATCACATTTCTCTTTTACAAGGCGGCTTACACCATTTCCCTCATTTCCGATCACAAGGCCAATAGGTCCTGTCAGATTCTGACGGTACATCACCTCTCCGTCCATATCTGCACATACGAACCAGATGCCTTTTTCTTTCAGTTCATCAATAGTCTGTCCCAGATTAGCAACCTTGGCAACCGGTGTATAATTCAGTGCGCCTGCCGAGGTCTTGGCAACCGTAGCAGTCAGTCCTACTGCTCTGTGTTTGGGAATGATCACACCATGAGCACCTGCGAGATTTGCGGTACGGATGATAGCTCCCAGATTATGAGGATCCTCAATATTATCAAGAAGAATGATAAACGGAGGCTCTCCTTTATCTTCTGCTTTTTTCAGGATATCTTCCACTGTAGAATAATCATAAGCCGCAACCTGTGCGATCACACCCTGATGTGCACCTGTCTCGCTCATGGAATCCAATCGTTCCTTTGGAACAAATTTTACAATGGTATCATGTTTTCTGGCTTCTCTTGCGATGGTGCGGACCGGTCCGTCCTGACAGCCATCCAGAATAAACAGTTTATCAACACATTTACCGGAACGAAATGCCTCAAGGACCGCATTTCTTCCTTCTATCATTTCAGTCAATTTAAATTTCCTCCTTCTCAAGTCCTGCATGGACCAGCTCCAGTATCCTTGAAAAATCCTCTTTCAGGTAAAGATATCCCATCAGCGCCTCAAACCCTGTGGCACGCCGGTAATCCGCCATGGTGGCATGTTTGGCCATGGTAGCGGAATGCGCATTCCTTCCTCTTCGATATACACTTTTTTCTTCTTCTGTCAAAAGTGGTTCGAGGATCTCCATCATACCCGACTGCGCAGATGCTTTTACAAGGCTGCTGGCTTTTTTGTGGAGACGATTTACCGGACAATTCGCTTTTTTCACAAGAATAGTACGGATCACCAGCTCATAAACACCATCCCCGATATAGGCCAGCGTCAGCGGCGAATAAGTCCGAAGGTCTGCGTCTTTCAGATCAAACAGCTCTTTCAGTTTCTTTAAGCTCTCTGCCATTTCACACCTTCTCTTGTATCTTTAAGGATGATACCTTTTTTCAGGAGCTCATCTCGGATCTCATCTGCTCTCTTGAAATCCTTTGCCTTTCTTGCAGCCTGGCGTTCCTGGATCAGATCCTCGATCTCTTTGTCAAGAATCTCTTCTTTTTTCTCGATTTTCAGTCCCAGCACATCACTGAGCTTAAAAAGTTCCTCATAAAGACCACCGGCAAACTCCCTTGAGCTGTTCTCGTCTACGTTTGTGTTGGCAAATTTTACAAGCTCAAAAATTGCCGCAAGTGCATCTGCAGTATTAAAATCATCATCCATGGCAGCTTCAAATTTGGTAACAAAACCTTCTGCCTCTTTGAGAAGCGCAAGCTCTTCCTCTGTAATATTCTCTGCCGCCCCATTGTCTTTACGGTCGCTGAGCTTGCCTGCCGCCTCAAGGATACGCTCCAGAGAGTTCTTTGCTGCCTCCATCAGATCTGCGCTGAAGTTCAGCGGACTTCTGTAATGTGCGTTCAGCATAAAGAAACGGAGAACCTGAAGATCATACTGTTCACCGATTTGACGAACGGTACGGAAATTTCCGAGAGATTTGGACATCTTGCGGTTGTCGATGTTCAGGAAACCATTATGCATCCAGTATCTTGCAAAAATCTTACCATTGCAGCACTCACTCTGTGCAATCTCATTCTCATGATGCGGGAAGATCAGATCCTCACCGCCTGCATGGATATCAATCTCTTCTCCGAGATATTTCTTGGACATAACAGAACACTCAATATGCCAGCCAGGACGTCCGTCGCACCACGGTGACGGCCAGGACGGCTCGCCCTCTTTCTTTGGTTTCCAAAGCACGAAGTCTAACGGATCTTCCTTCTGATCCTCACCGGATACCTTAAGAGAACGGAATCCTGACTGGAGATCATCCAGATTCTTATGAGAAAGCTTGCCATACTCTTTAAATTTCTTTACACGGAAATAAACGGTCCCGTCAGCTGCCGGATATGCATATCCTTTATCAATAAGAGTCTGGATCATGTCGATCATGCCCTGGATCTCCTGTGTAGCCTGGGGTGCAGTTGTAGCAGGTTTTACATTCATATCTGCCATATCTTTCTTGCACTCTTTGATATAACGGGTAGAGATTTCCTCTGCGGAAACGCCCTCTTCAATGGCCTTCTTGATGATCTTATCATCTACATCGGTAAAGTTGGATACATAATTTACTTCATATCCTTTATATTCCATATATCTGCGCACCGTATCAAAAATGATCATAGGGCGGGCATTTCCGATATGGATCAGATTGTATACCGTAGGTCCGCAGACATACATTTTTACTTTTCCTTCTTCCAGAGGTACAAATTCCTCTTTTCTGCGTGTCAGTGTGTTAAAAATCTTCATGTTACTCTTCCTCCAATTTCCCGATTCTGTACAGGGAGCAGATCGCCTGTGAGGAGATTCCCTCTCCCTGTCCTGTAAATCCAAGGCCTTCCTCTGTTGTCGCCTTGATATTCAGCTGTGATATTTTAATCCCAAGTGCTTCTGCGATATTTTCTCTCATCGTCGGAATATGTGGTGCCATCTTCGGTTTCTGAGCGATGATGGTGGCATCGATATTTCCGATCGCATAGTCATTCTCCTTCAGTAATCCGGCAACATGCACCAGAAGTTTCACACTGGAGATTCCCTTATATGCAGGGTCTGTATCCGGAAAATGCTTTCCGATATCTCCAAGAGCCGCAGCTCCCAGAAGTGCATCCATGATCGCATGGATCAGAACATCCGCATCCGAATGGCCCAAAAGACCTTTTTCCCAGGGAATATCAACACCACCAAGGATCAGTTTCCTGCCCTCAGTCAGTTTATGTACATCATATCCCATTCCTACTCTCATCAAACCGTTCATCACTGCCTTTCCTGAAATTTATGTCAAGTCAAAAGAACCTTTTATGAGCTGTTCCTGCTCAGTATGTGAGCATCTTCCGAAGTCTCAGAAGGCTCAGCCTTCTTCTTGTATACGGTGCAAGTCTGAGACTCTCCTCGATCGCTTTTCCCGGCAGTCCGATATCCCGGACTCTGCTCACGCAGCCGACGATACTCATCATCTCCTGCATATCTGTAACTGCAGGAAGAAGATCTATGATCTTAAGGATTTCCGGAAGTGCACCGGAAAGTGTTTCTGTGCTTACATCGTCCAGAAGTTCCGGAGTGTTTTCTTTTTCAAGTGCTCCAAGAATCCCTTTTCTGCCGAAGGTCTCCTGCAGGAGTTCTCTGTCTCCGTCTGTAAAGGCATGCACTCTGCAGGCTCCTCTTCGGATAGCATCTGCAAGCTTTTTATATTCCAGAAGGACCAGCATGGTTGCTGCAGAAACCTTCTCCCCGTGAAGAGCATCCAGGTGACCATTGACCACTTCCATATCCCAGAGGTGGACCATATGGTGCTCCGCCCCGGATGCCGGTCTGGAGTTTCCTGTCATCTGCATGGCCAGTCCGGAAAGGATCAGCGCATACATCAGCTTCTCACATGCATCTTTCTCTCCTGCTGCAATTTCTTTCAGATTATCCTTAACAGTCCGGATCGCTTTTGTTTCCAGGTCTGCCACCGCTGTACAATAGTATTCATCCATAAGAATACTTGCTATCTTCCAGTCTGCCAGCGCAATGTATTTTCCCAGAATATCCGACACCCCGGCTGCTGTAAGCCTTGCAGGCGCCTTGGCAAAAATATCCGTATCCGCAAAAACAAAAAGTGGCGCAGATGCCTGAAATACTTTTTTTACACCATTCCAGGTCATGTCTGCTACTGTGGAAGTAAATCCGTCTGAACTGGCTGCGGTGGGCACAGAGACAAAAGGGATCCGGTACTGATGGGCGACAAAACGGCTGAGATCATGGATCGTCCCCGCTCCAACTGCAAGAACAAGATCGATGTCCTCTTCCATATAATTCTCCACGATCTCCACGGCACGCTCATCTGCCTCAAGACCTTCAGCATCCAGGATCAGTACCTGACACCGGTCGTAGATATCCTCCATCAGTTCCTCTGTAGCTTTGTAACTGTTCGTGTCACAGATCAGAAGCGGGGAAATACATTCTTTCAGATCACCGTCTGACATTTCCTTTTCCAGTTTCCCGATAGCTCCTGATTCAATTACAATTTCTCTAACGTCTATGTGGTGCTCCCTCCCGCAGCTGCAAGGTCGGGCAAAATCGTCCGCATCGACTCGCATGTACTTATGTCCTCCTGACTTCTTTTAATGATTCACAGCGTATTTCTCTGTCCGCTGAATGATACAATATTACAGTTTGGTATTATACAGGATTTTTTTTTATTACGCAATGATAGAGTTCAACTTGTTTCATCATATAGCAAAAATCCTTTATTTTCAAGGATTTCCGGTGTTTCTACGCCAAACAATGTTTCGTCTGGTTGCGTCTATTTTCTTTTGTTTGTCACAAAAATTGTCATAATAAAAAGCCACGCCCAATAAAGGGAATGGCTCTGATTATTACATTACATTTTCAAGCTTTTTCATTTCATTCTGTAAACGTGTAAATTTTTGCCCTAAATGTTCTGCTGACAAAAAAGCTCAAAAGCAATATAACGACCGGAAACGCAAAAAGAATCCTACTATTACAGAGATTTGATTAAGGGAAAGAAAGTTTCTCCTTGCCCTAATGACTATAACTCTTCTATTCAAACTCAAAAGCAGTATGAAGAATGGTTAAAACAAAAACATCAAGAATTGACAAAAAGGCCAAAGAAACACCCGGTACATTAATTTGCACCGGGTATTTTTATATGTTCCATTCTGTTCTAAGTTGTGTTATACTGACTGCGTTGTCCAACCGAGACCCGGCAACGGGGGGAGGTGAACACATGGAAATAGTCATATCTTTTTTGGTGGCTGTTGCGGCAGGTGTGACTTGCCATCTCATTTGCAAATGGTTAGACAGTCATAACAAGGACAACGAATAGCCTAGTGGATGCTCAACCACTGAAATAAAAAGAGAAGAACCCTCGCATGTATTGGTGGTACATACGGGGGTTCGTTCTTTGTTCACATGGAACATCATCATATCTTTTTTGCCTACTGGCATTATAGCATATGCCGATCGTGAAATCAATATGCTTCGTCTTTGTAAATCCGTGATTTTTCCGCCGTTTGTCACAAAATTGTCACAAAATCATATTTTCAAAGCATCCCACACATCCAGAAATGCTTTAAAATCAACACTTTCCAGACTTCACAGTATAAATACATTGCTTTCTTTTTTATTACGCAATGACGTGCTTTGACTTGTTTCATCTTATACCAAAAATCCTTTGTTTTCAAGGATTTCCAGTGTTTCTACGCAAAACAATATTTCGTCTGATCGCGTCTATTATCTTTTATCTACTCTGAGCTGAAAGCTAATTATATTTCTTGCATATCTGTTTATTTTTATACATATAAGCATCTGCAGCATCCAATAACATCTGCATTGTGCACGACATATCATCGGAGGATAATGCCCATCCGCATGCATAGTCGATTGGTATTTGATTTTCATAACTATTTAATCTGTCTTTTTCTCTGTTCAAGGATTTTAATATTTCCTTAATTTTCGCCTCGCTTGTATGATAAATGACTGCTATAAACTCATCTCCGCCATATCTTCCAACAAAATCCTTTTCTGGAATAACACTGCGCAAAAGTTTTGCGAAATTTATTATTAACTGATCTCCTGCGGAATGTCCCATTGTATCATTTACAGTTTTTAAATTATTTAAGTCAAACATTATGCAAGCTGTAGGATCTGTAATTATATCTTTTTTATTAAGAAGCTCATTACAGGCATTTTTATTTGGCAGCCCAGTATGGGCATCTATGAATGCTTTCTGTTCCAGCAGTCTGTTTTGCATTGCCATCTGCATTGCCCTTAGAGTCTGCATAATAACCAATATCACCAGACTCAACATATCAAGTGCCGACAAAAGCTCTATAGTACGAATCTTTACAGCGATCTTTTCTGAATAGCTTTCTGCGGAAGAGACAGTTTCATCTGCCATCGAAAAATATATTTCACTCATATTAACAATGTCTGTATTTTCGTATCCCTTGTTTCTTGCTGCTTCAATTTCTGTTTTCAATTTATCCCAGTAATCACTCTGGATTTGCAATTTTTCCTGGTATTCTTCGTCATTGAGTTTTACCAGATCATAATGTCCATCCTGATATCTCAATCCAAGAAGAATATCATCCAAATATTTAATTAATTCTTCATTTTGGTTTCCTGTAATTTCTAATTTTACTTCACGCTGTGTAGCTCCACGTACCAGACCTGCATAATTTATTACGCGTGCTGTCCCCTGCAGCCTATTAATCTGAATCATCATAAAAATAATAAGAACTACTAATATCAATATAAGGAAACTCTGTATAATACCTATTATATTTTTACTTTTCTTGTTTGTCTGCATTTCACAATTTATCCCAAACCTTAAATAATATTCATTTACTTTCCTACCGGAAATCAAATGACAGACTTTTGGTCAGCGAACTTTCATTAAGAATATTAATCTTTGAAGATGGAATGACAGTTGCAGCAGTTTTCTTGCTGCTTTATAACTTCCGCTAACATCAACAGCAGCTTATCAATCCACTCATGTCATTGATGTTTGGATCATAAACTGTCTGTGTACAAATATCGGGAAGATCATCTCCTGTTGATAAATCATTCCTCAAAAAAAGCACTGCCAACCAGACAGTGCACCTCATTTTATGCAACTGGCTGCCATTTTACAGGCCCTATAGCTTTGCGTCCCAGACTTTCATCTGGTTTGCCGATTTCCTTATTATAGCTTTTACACGTATACAAAAAAACTGGTTTTATTATACTATAGTGCTCTACTATATACAAGAAAAACATTACCGTTTTAACGTCCAAAAATAAAAAAAAGAACAGCCGATATATATATCGAACTGTTCTCCCATTTCCGAAGTCCACGCAGCATTGACATTACCGTTCTATATATTTTGTGATGACAGATATTAAAATCCTCATATCAACCGGCTTCGCCACATGATCATCCATTCCGGCATTCAAAGCAGCCTGTACATCCTCTGCAAATGCATTTGCTGTCATTGCAATAATAGGGATCTCCTTTCCGTCCGGACGCTCCGACAGATTTCTGATAGCTTTTGTCGTTTCATAGCCATTCATTTCCGGCATCATGATATCCATCAAAATCAGATCAAAGGTCCCCGGAGCTGTATTGCAAAACTGTGCCAGGGCAGATTTTCCATCGGCAGTCCTGGTTACGATCATCCCTTGTTCTTCCAGCAAAGCTGCTGCTATCTCTGCATTTAAATCATTGTCCTCTGCCAAAAGGACATGCAGACCATGTAAATCCATATCTTTCCTTAACTTTTCTTCCTTTTCAGTCAGTATCTGTTCTGCTATAAGCAGGGGAATTTCTACCGTAAATGTTGAGCCAATACCCTTTCTGCTGCTGACCTCAATTTTTCCACCCATAAGATCTACATACTGTTTGGCAATGGCCATTCCCAGTCCGGCTCCCTTATAGCTGGTTCTTGCCCCACCATTTTCCTGACTGAACTCATCAAATATTCTGGTCTGGAACTCCTCACTCATACCAATTCCGGTATCTGATATACGATAGCGTACAATTATATGATTCTCATCATTACCCGGAGCGTTTTCTGCAGCGAATGAAATGGTGCCTCCGTCTTTTGTAAATTTGACTGCATTACTGATAATGTTGAGCAATACTTCCCTGATTCTGAGTTCATCTGCCATCACATAAGGAGTTTTTAGTTTTTCTCTTGAAACATACAAATTAAGATCACGATTTTCCATATATCCCTTTGCGATCGACAAAACAGTATTTATCATATCCCTGAGATCTGTCGGTACCGGTTTATATTCCAGTTTACCACTTTCAATGCGGCTGATATCCAACACATCGTTGATCAGTGTCATCAGATATTCTGAACTCTGCCTGATCTTTTTCAGACAATTCTCCACCTCTTTGTCCGGTTTCCTCTTCATGGCAATATCTGTAAATCCAACAATTGCATTCATTGGTGTCCTGAGATCATGGGACATATGGTTCAGGAATGTCGTTTTTGCAATATTCGCCGCATTTGCATTCTGTGCTTCTTTCAGGGCTTCCATCTGTTTTTTTCTACTCACGGAAAGAGAATAAACCAGAAGAAGCAGTACAAAAATAATCACAAACGAAACTCCGATAACTAAGCCTGCATGCTCAGCAAGGATATCCTTCAAGGTCATTTCCTTTTCTGAAACAGAATTCTGTGCAAGGACAACACCATTTAAAACATTGGATGACTGCTCAATTGCTTTATTGATAATGGTAGCTGCTCTTCTGTTTTCTCTCGTCGTGAACATTCCTAATTCCTGCCGTTTTGCCATCTCTGCAAATGACAGACTTTGGGTCAGTGGACTTTCATTAAGAATATTGATCTTTGAGGATGGAACGACAGTTGCTCCCACTTTTCCATTTGCTACAGCCTCCAGGCATTCTTCCTGTGTATCATATTGTTTGATTTCTGCATCCGGAAAAAGAAGGGACACCATCAATCCAGAATACAGTGAGGTCTCTGTCACTGCGATCGTAGAGAGACTGCTGCTATATTCTTTTCCCTTGTAAATAACAACCGGCGTAATATCAAAGATTGCATCCGTCAAAACCACTTGAAACTGTTCCTGTGTATAAAAATCCTGAATGATAGGACCGGCAATATCTATTTTGCCAGATTGCAATGCCTCATTCATCTCTACTCCCGTGGAACATGGAACTGCCTTGATCGTAATTTTATATTTTTCCTGAACAGTATCCAGAACAGTTCCAAGAATTCCTGTGAGTTTCCCATTTTCTTCACCACAAAAAGGAAGATTATCCTTTAGATATCCCACGCGGATCGTATTTTCATGTGCATCCAGCCATTGTTTTTCTTCCTTGTTAAGTGCATAGTTTATGACCGCTTTTCCTTCATAACGGGCATACAGCTTGCTGCTGTAGTCCGTTTCTGTATTGTTGATTTCTTCCATGGCAGAATTTAATTCCTTTAACAGATCTGGTCTGGATTTTGATACACCGAAATAACAGTCACTTGCACCGATATTGGCAATGGCAATAAAATCGCTGTTGACAGACAGCACTGGGATCACAAGTGCATCCAGTTCATCTGCATCCAGTTTTTCTATCATTTCATCATAGCCTTTACAAACAACCACCTCTGCCTGGATCTGATTGCTGTCCAGCCATTTTTCCAGAAGTTCTTTCTGATAGCTTCCATCTGCTACACCAATACGACAGCCATTCATCTGCTTTGGATCACCATCCATAAGATCTGTATGATCTTCCCGGGTATAGATCCAATATCTTTCTGTTCCTGCGGCATAGGTTGAGTAATCTATAGATTCTGCTCTTTCCGGTGTGTAACTGACATTTCCAAGTATATCTATTTCTCCATCTGCCAACATATCCAGACACTCTTTAAATGAGCCATAGACATATTCATACTTCCAGCCGGTTATATACGAAATCTTCTGGAGATACTCATAGCCTGCTCCCTGCTTGTGTTCCCCATAGCCGCCTTCCTGAAAATTGGCATATGGGAAATAGCCAACTCTCACGGTTTTATTTTCTTCCTCTATTACCTGAGTTGTATTCCCATCACTTTTTGTTTCCGACGCATAAACAAAAAACGGTACAAAAAGCAGCATGACAAATGCAAAAATGCTCAAACATACTCTATTATTCTTACTCTTTTTTCTTATCTGTTTTTCTATCTTTCTGTTCATTCATTTCCTCTTTATCATCCAGTAAAGCGGACATTCGCAATCCGCTTTCGCTACTTGCTCATAAACGCAGTCTGTTTGCGTTCATGCTGTTGTCCTTCCCAGTCTGTAAGTTTTCCTGTTTTTTCAATACAGAAAGAATGACCACTCCATTCAGTATAACACGAAATTATTAGTTTTCTTACTGCCTTAAAACTTCCGCTAACATCGACAGCAGTTTATCAATCTGGATCGGCTTTGCAATATGACCATTCATTCCGGCTGCAACAGCATCCCGCTTATCTTCTTCAAATGCATTTGCCGTCATTGCAACGATCGGTATGCATGCCTTATCCTTATCCGGCAAGTGCCTAATTGCCTGTGTTGCTTTATAACCGTCCATTCGGGGCATCTGGATATCCATGAGGATCATATCATATGTTCCCACCGGCATTTTTGTTATCTTATTTACACACTGAATGCCATCCTCCACACGTTCTGTTTTAAGGCCGGCACGCTCAAGTATTGCTTCTGCAATCTCTGCATTCAGATCATTGTCCTCTGCCAAAAGGATATTCCTGCCTTCAAGGATTTTACTGGCTGTTCCAGAGCCTTCATCGTGTTTTTTTACATAATAGCTTTCATCCGCTATCCTGTGTTTTAATGTTACAGTAAAGGTGCTGCCCTTTCCAGGCTCACTCTCTACATCTATTGTTCCGCCGAGCAGATCAACATATCTCTTTACGATTGACATTCCCAATCCGCTTCCTGTGATTTTGCTCTTTGTAGTGTTTCGCTCACGCGTGAATGCATCGAAAATCTTTGTCAGATAATCCTGGCTCATACCGATTCCGGTATCGCTCACCCTGGTCCTTACCATCATGTACCCGGGCTCATCACATACTAATTCGTCTATGTTTATCATAACAGAACCACCGGATGGGGTATATTTTATGGCATTGCTCAGGATATTGACAAATATTTCTTTTACCTTGGTAGTATCTGTCAGTATATGTTCATGCTCTACATTTATTGTGTAATGAAGTGCAATATTCTTTTTCTTTGCTTCATCACCAAATATTTCAAATAAAGTCTGCCGGATATCTTCAATCCGGCCATAGTTCTCATCAATTTCCATCTTTCCGCTCTCAATCCGAGCCATATCAAGTACATTATTTATGATTGACAGAAGAAGATTTCCAGACTGCTGCAATTTTTCCAGATGATCTGAAGTTTCAGGCAGATCCTTTTCTTTTAGTTCTTCCTCCATAAGCTGTGCATAACCCAGAATTGCATTCATAGGAGTACGGATGTCATGTGACATATTGTTAAGAAAACGAGTCTTTGCCAGACTGGCATCCTCTGCTTTTTTCAAAGCGATTTCCAGTTTGTCATTGAGTTTTTTTGTATCCTTTGCCGCAAGCTTTGCGACAGCTTCCGCTTTCCTTGCCTTCCGCAAAAGTACGAGGATAATACCAATGATGCTGAGTGCCAAAAATCCTACCGTAGCCAAAAAAACAAGCAGATTGTCTTTTATGAAATCAGAAAATGTTACTTTATCTGCAGTACTGTCATAGATAGCAAGTGCACTTGTAAGCATGTCAGACGGCATGGCCTTTATAGTTTTATTCAGTATTGATAAAAGGCTTCCCTCTCCCTCTCTTACAGTAAAGCATGCCTCCATTGTTTTTGTAAGTGGAACACTCTTGAAATTTTGACTGTTATCATATATCAGCGCCTGGCTTGCTCCCATGAGGAAACAGTCTGCTTTTTCTTGGATGACCATATCTGCTGCATTGTCAAGCGAATCACAATCTACAAGCTTCCATTCAGGATAACTGAATGCAATATGCTGTTTTAAGGCATATTTTTCCTTTGGCACAGCTACAGTATGCACCTTATTCTCATCAAATTTTTCCTCATCAGTTACCGCCATCAAACTGTAAGTCCAGGCTGTGTTTGTAAGTGCATATCCGTTTTGTTCTGCAAAATATGGATTCCTGCCGGCATAAAAAATCATGTCAATCTCACGATTCTGCAGCGCCTGAATCATTTCATCATAATCATCATATGCATGTATATTAAATTCCAGTGTCTGATTTCCCAGACAATCTTTGGCATAGGAGATATATTCCGCCAGCATACCGGTAATTTTTCCAGTCTCTTCATCCATGGAAAAGATTGCCGGATCATTGTTCAAAAATCCTATCTGGATACCTCCATGCTCTTCCACCCAGACCTTTTCTTTACCTGTAAGAATCTGAATATAATCAAGTGTAAAATACTTCTTATACAGATCTGCCTTAAAAAAGGGACTATCCTGTTCCAGTTGACGCATAGCATAGTCCAGCTCCGTCTTGATATCGCTGCGTTCTTTATTTATTGCAAAATATATGCCTGATTTGCCAATCGTGGTAACGGATGATATTCCCTGTTCAGACCAGATCGATTCCTCCAGAGATACAAAACAGTCGATCTCATGATTTGCTAATTTCTTTTCGACATCATCATCATTATTCACATTTACATGTTCTGTATGTATGCCATTCTTATTTTCCCATTCTGTCAGCATGATCTCAGGTTCTGTATCCATGAGCACACCTACACGTTTCCCATCCAGAGACTTGAAATCAGACATTCCAATATCCGTATCCGATAAATCAGCATAAAGGATATATTTTTCCTCCCCCATCGGTTCATCCGGGAAAAGCATCTTTTGTGCACGTTCATCGGTGTAAGAGATATCACCCATGATATCGATCTCACCATTTTCAAGTTTATCAAAACAGTCAGACCAGTCACATTTCACATACTCAAATTTCCATCCGGTATAACCTGCCAAAGCCTGCATAAGTTCGTATCCATATCCTCGTCTTACACCGTTTTTATCGACATAATTAAAAGTATCCTCAAATGAGCCGACACGGATGATCTGTGACTGCTTTTCATCGTTGTTCGTCTCAGCAGCCCGGCAAGGTACTGTCAATACCATCCATATTCCCAGAAACACAAATATACCTGCACATAGTACGGTTGATTTTTTCCTACTTTTATCCATATTTTTATTTCCTTTATTTGTGCGGTTTTTCTAATACTCCGGACACCTAATCCAGGTTCTTCTGCAGGATGCTGATCAATTCCTCTATGACAATTGGTTTGGACAAGAACCCATCCATACCACATTTCAGTGCTTTCTTTCTATCCTCATCAAAGGCATTGGCAGTCATAGCAAGAATAGTAATTCCAGCCAGTGCCGGATTTTCTTTTTCATTAGGATTTTCTTTTTCATTAGGATCCTCCTTCTGAGCTTCCTTTGCATTTTTCTATTTTACAATATCAAAATATCCAACGATCCCAATGTATACATCCTTCTTTAAAGGCGACCACAATGTATGCAATTTCAGTTTGTACATCTGGCGGTCATTTTCCACCCTTGCTTTTATCTGCACAGAGATTTCTTTATTTTGTACAGATGTCTGATGTAATAAAACCTGAATATGATGAACATCTTCTTCATTTACTCCGAATTCTTTGAACAGATCAAAATCCGGATTATTTCTCTGATATAATATCTGCTGTTTTCCGTTTAATATAGTCAGCTGACCGGAACTTGTATTGTAATCAATTGAACCCATGCCGCTGTTCGCTTTGAAGAAATCAACCTTTTCCTTCATGACCCTAAGAATACTCTGTGAATAATTTGGATTCGGTAAAGATCTGTCGCTGAGTATTTCATTTGAAAGTCTCTGCACTTCATGGTAATAGCTATTGTCATCCTTCTCTTTATCAAGCATTTTCGAAAGCTGAAGACGCAGCTCTTTCAGGCACTTAAGGAGGATGGGGTTAAATTGTCCGCATTGCCCATCCAGGATCATCTGGATCGCTGTGTCATGATCAAATGCTTTCTTATAACATCTTTCACTTGTAAGTGCGTCATAAACATCAACGATCGACACCACCTGTGCGGAGATTGGTATTTCTTCTCCTTTCAGTCCATCCGGATAACCTTTTCCATCCCATCTTTCATGATGCCATCTGCAGATTTCCCATGAAGCACGTACCAATGAATTGTCTTTTGGGAAATGCATATCCTGGATCATATCTGCACCAAGTTCACTATGAGTTTTCATAATTCTGAATTCTTCATCGGTAAGTCTGCCAGGTTTGTTCAGGATTTCTTCCGGAATACGGATCTTACCGATATCATGAAGAGAAGATGCTGTTGTGATCAAAGAAATATCTGCCTCTGTCATAGGATAAGCATCTGTTATTTTTACCAGTTGTCTCAGCATCAGTTCTGTTGCTGTTTTAATATGCAGGATATGTTCTCTACTCTCACTGTTACGTGATCCCAGTACATTACTCAGGATCCGGATCATAATATTATTATTTTCTTCTTTTTCGTAAACCTGATCATAAACCACATTAATCAGATGCTTTTGCTTCATATAGAGTCCCAGGGTATTCTGAACTCTTTTCTTTACAATCACAGAATCAAACGGTCGTGTGATATAATCCGTGATTCCCAGCTCATATGCCTTACGCATAGTATCAACGGCATCTTCTGAAGATATCATGATCACCGGAGTTTCTTCTATACACTGGCTTCTTTTCATTATTTCCAAAACTTCAAAACCATTCATCTGTGGCATATTGATATCTAAAAGCATCAGATCAATTCCTATATTTTCTCCTATCATCTGAATTGCCTGATTTCCATTTTCCGCTTCCAGGTAATTATAAGTTTCTCCGAGAATCTCCTTTAACATATCTCTGTTAAATTCTGAATCGTCTACAATCAGGATCTTTTGTCTTTTATCCATATTTTTTATTTCCTTTATCCAATGGGTTGATGATGTTCCAAGCACCTGGTCAAAGACAGAACGTCGTGTCGCATCACTTAATTCGACAGTCCCTTCTTTATTTCTTCAATCATCCTCTCATATACTTCTGTTACTTTTTCCATTGCCTTCGATATCCCAGGCTGCGCTCCGGTTCTATCTCTCAAAAGTTCTGTTAACTCATTACTAACCTCATACAGACGGTCAAAAGAAAGATTCTGACAAACCCCTTTCAGTGTGTGTGCACTGCGGAAAGCATCTTCATAATTTTTATTTTCCAATGCCTGTTTTAACTGTAGATAACTCTGGTCTTCAAGGAACTTTAATGTAAATCTCCGAATCAGTGCTTCGCTTTGAAGGCGTCCCAAGACATCTTTATAGTTTCCTCCGATCGCTTCATAGCATTCCTGTATTGTCATGATTTTGTCCTCCTATCTATATTTCACTGCTTATTTGTCACTGCCATATCCATTATATTTCACCAATTTATGAATTACTTTTATCAGTAACCCCACATCAACAGGCTTAGCAATATGTTCATCCATCCCTGCTTCTTTTGCTCTTATTCTGTCCTCCGTGAACGCATTTGCTGTCATTGCAATGATCGGTATTTCTTTTGCATCCTCTCTGTCCAGAGATCGGATCATCTTTGTAGCTTCATAACCATTCATGACCGGCATCATAATATCCATAAGAATGACATCAAATCCACCAGGTCCACTTTTTCTGAACAGCTCAACCGCTTCCTGACCATTCCATGCTTTTGTCACGTCAGCCCCTTCATTCTGAAGCAAAAATTCAGCGATTTCCATATTCAGTTCATTATCTTCTGCCAGAAGAATATGCAGTCCCTTTATAGATTTTTCTGATATATCCTTCTGTTCTTCACGTTTATCCGCATCCAGATCTATCTTAAATGGAACCCGGATCACAAATGTAGTCCCTACACCGTATTCACTTTCGAGGGTAATGGTTCCACCCATTTTCTCGACCAGATTCTTTGCGATCGCCATTCCCAGGCCTGTTCCTGGAAATTTTGTACGGCTTCCTGTATGTTCCTGTGCAAATGGTTCAAAAATATGTTTCTGGAACTCCTCAGTCATTCCGATTCCTGCATCCCGGCAGATAAATTCCATTGTCGTCATTCCTGGCTGTTCGGATGGGATTTCCATGCAGCTAAGATAAATATGTCCGTTTTCTCTGTTATATTTCACTGCATTGGACAGGATATTCATCATCACACGTTTCACATACCCCGGACTTCCAATAAGATCACGGTGTATGATTTCTTTTTTCTCCCACACAATCCGGATATT
Organism: Blautia sp. SF-50; assembly: GCF_900101315.1. Lineage (NCBI taxonomy): Bacteria > Bacillati > Bacillota > Clostridia > Lachnospirales > Lachnospiraceae > Blautia > Blautia sp. SF-50. Next base: position 179,358 of record NZ_FMUW01000003.1, on the reverse strand, counting down.
CTGTTCTGCTGCCACCTGCTCGATCACAACAAATACTTCCCTGGAAATACTTCTCAGATTAAATGGGATCTCCTCCAGAACGATCTCACCGGACTCCAGCTTACTCATATCCAGAACATCATTTACCAGTTCCAGCAACAGATTGGATGCCTCTTTAATCTTTGTCCTGTATTCCGTCTGTTTCTCCATATCATCTACATAATGGTCTGCCATATCGACCAAGCCGCAGATTCCATTGATCGGAGTCCGGATATCATGGCTCATCCGTTGGAGAAACTCTGTTTTTGCCTCATTGGCAGCCTCTGCCTTTTTTGCAGCTATCAGAAGTTCTGCCTTATATTTTTCGTCTTTTTTCTGTTCCTGTTTCCGATGTGTCAGATTGGTTCTATATGCCCAGAACCAGAATATACTGAATATCAGAAGATAAAGGAAAATAACACCTGCTACATTTAATAGAAGATTATGAAACACTTCCGTATCCGGAAGATACGCATAAATATAATAATCCCGCTGTTTCAGCATGATTCCGTAGCATCTGGTTCCTTCATTCTTCAAATGATAAATGTGCTGACTGTCTGTATGCTTTTTCATTGCCTGAACAACTTCGTTGTCGGCTGTATTCTGCCCTAACAGCCTCTCATCATTACTGGCAACAACGATCCCATCGTCTGCAACAATGATCGTTCCATCTTTCTGGACACTATAACCATTTAAAAGCTCTTGTATCGTCAGGGTATAATTTCTGGTAAATTCAGGAGATGTGTAGTAATAGATTGCAACGATACCTGGCACATCTTTTCTGGCACAGGCTGCAATGTCAATATAGGATCCATCTTTCCTGGCAAACCGTTCTGAATAAGATCTTTCTTCATATCCGGCAAAATCCATGATAATTTCTTTTTGCAGATACTCCGTGATCTCATTAGTCAGAGACTCATCCATACTGTATTCACAGTCCATCTTTCCTTCTTTATCCAGCACTATGATGCCATCCACCCAGAGAGTCTGCAGGTTTTCTTTCAGGAACTCCCTGCTTAGCTGATCGCCGTTTTCTGTTTCCATGCTAATATTTGTGCTCATCTGTCTGGCACTTTCAATGGCACGTAAAAGACTTTTGGATTCCGAAGATTCATTATAATGGGTGTAGGTTGAGCACTGCACTTTCACATAGTTTACGATCTCCACCAGTCTTTTCTCTGCTTCCGCTTTTTCTGCGTAAAAGAAATAAAACAGAGAGACTACAGCCACACAGATTCCGAGCAGACCTCCCAGCAGCTGGATTCGTTTTCCTTTTGTCTTTCTCTTAATATCCAAGATCATCCACCTCCAGATACTTCTGGGGATCATCCAGATATTTTTCAATAATTTTCAGGGATGTGCCATCCTGACGCATCTCCGCCAGTGTCTGATCCATCTGCTCACAGATTCTCCTGTCATCATCTTTTGCAAAAGCGACACCTATTCCGGTGATCATAAGAGGCTCTTCCAGGATACGGAAGCTTGTATCATAATCCTTCATATACTGAACGATAGATTCCTCGTGTGCGGCAACTGCATCTACATATCCTTTCCCAAGAAACGTATAGATCAGTTCCCGATGTCCAAGACTGATCAGATTTCCCAATTTGGGGATTCTTTCATCTGTCCGGTTCAGAAAGATGCTTTCCGGTTTGGTTGTGGACTGAACAGCCAGATTCTTTCCCTCCAGATCACTCAGTTTATAGATATCACTGTTCTCATTTACAGCGACCACCTGACGGCTTGCTATGTATGGTCCTGCCCATCGGTAATCGTCAAGGCGCCCTTCCATGGAAAAACATCCCATGATACAATCAATCTCTCCACTCTCTACCAGTTCTTTTTTCTTCTCCCAGTTGATCTGGACAACCTTCACCTGATATCCCATTCTCTCGAAAGCTTCTGTAGCCAGTTCTACATCTATACCCGTCGGTACACCATCCTCATTCAGATAATTGTATGGTGGATAATTATCGCTGCCGAGTGTAATAACAGGCTTTTCTGGTTCTTCTTTCGTGTTATCTGTGTTTTTACACCCTGACAGGGTGACTGCTAAGATGCCCGCAAGCAGAATGCCTGCAATCACTCTTTTTCCTTTCATTTTCCATCTATCCCTAACTATCCTTTTTGTTTTTTTCATATCTGTATTTACGGTTTCCAGCCTCGCATTATTTTCCCGCTCCACACGGATCGCTTCCTGCTGATTTCTACGCATAACAAGAGAAATCACCAGCATAACGCAGACAGCTACGACAACCGTAAAGCTAACGATAAAAAAAACACCGTCTCACAGACAGTGCACCTCATTTCATGCAACTGGCTACCATTTTACAGGCCCTATAGCTTTGCGTCCCAGACTTTCATCTGGTTTGCCGATCATCCTTATTAAGCTTTTATACGTATCCTAAAAAACTGGTTTTATTATACTACAGCGCTCTACTTTACACAAGAAAAAACATTACCGTTTTAACGCTTGAAAACACAAAAAAAGAGATTGCTCCAAAACAGAGAAAAATACTTTATCCCCACAAAAAGAAATCCCCGCTGTCTGACTGAAATCAGACAACAGGGATTTTTTATCAGATCATCCGATCGCTGCGATCACTTCTACCTCACAGAGAACGTTCTTTGGCAGTGTCTTGACTGCAACACAGGAACGTGCAGGTTTATTTACGAAATATTTGGCATATACTTCATTAAATGCCGCAAAATCGTTCATATCTGCAAGGAAGCATACTGTCTTGACTGCATTCTCATAGCTGGAACCGGCAGCTTCCAGAACTGCTCCGAGATTCTTCATAACACGGTCAGCCTGCTCCTCGATGGTTGTGCCAACTACCTCTCCAGTTGCCGGATCCACCGGGATCTGACCGGATGTGTAAAGTGTATCTCCATGGATGATAGCCTGGGAGTATGGTCCGATTGCTGCAGGTGCTTTGTCTGTATGTACTGTCTTCATAATAGAATTCCCCTTTCATGAACATTTCGGATACTTCTCTGGCGGAAATATCCATCAGGATCTTGCTCAGCTGTTTTTTATTCTAACTCACAGATCACCCCTGGTCAAGGTCCATATTCAGATAATTATAAACAATACCGGAAATATCCCGGATATGCGAAACTGCGTCCCCAGGTTTACAGTCTTCTGACATCACACAGAGGATATATGTAGTCTTTTCTCCATATACAATGGCGATATCATGCTGGTCCGTATCCGTTTCTCCAGTCTTATTTGCAATTTCCACGGACACAGATATCCCGCTGGGGATCTTAGTAGTAACCTGCTGGTTCAGAAGCAGGTTCAGCATAGCCTCCGAAGCTTCTTTCGATACACATTCTCCTTTATAGATCCGGGAAAGAAGCTCTGCGCAGTCTTTTACGGAAGTGGTGTTCCTGCCACCGAGGCCGACGTCCTTTGAAGAGGACGGGCTTAAGATGTGCTGTACGGAAGTATCTGCAAATTTCTGTTCCGCAAGAAATCCATTTACAGCCTGTGCTCCGTCCTTAAAAACACCCGATGCTGTCTGCAGACGTACCAGCTCATTAAAGGATTCATTGTCACTGACTGTGATCATATTCCAGAGAAGGTCATTGACCTTTGTGGATACGGACGGATCTGTAACATCTTTTTTCATTTTTGCCGCTTCGTTCTGAAGGACTGCATCCATGTTGGCATAGGTCTGGGCCATGACAAACACTTTGATCAGACTGGCTGAGTACAGTGACTGACTGTTCTGTTCAAACTCCTGATCACTGGTTAGATCCTTTACATAAACGCTCCATGTACCCTCATAGGTTCCAAGAAGATCCGCAAGCCGTTTCTCAAGGCCATCCATTCCCAGATCTTTCGTCTCGACTTTTCCGGATTTATCCACGGAAAATCCCTCCGGAGTCTCTCCCTCTTCCTGGAGCAGAACGCCGTTTTCTCCGCCAAAATAATAATATCCGTCAAACATCTGTCCTGCAGCATTCATTTCCAGATAATGGATACCTGGATCTGTAACCATTTTTCCATATTCATCAAAATAATACAGCCCGTTGTATGTTGTTTTGTCCACCACCAGCTCATCCATATAACGTACCTGTGGAGAAGCGCTGAGTTTTCCCAGATTGTTTACCATATAACAGCCGTCAAAAGAAACTTCCTCACCGCTACCGTCTTTTGCCGGAGCCTTCAGATCGGTGATCTGGACCATATGCGAGTTTCCCGCTGTAAATTTACCGCTTTCGTCGTGATAATAATATCCATCAAAAACCGTTCCGTCGATCTCAAAATGATCAAAATAATACACTGCCGGAGTATTTTCTTTGGTTCCATCTTCATTCAGGCAGTAAAAGCCATTGCTTTTCAGAATATATTTCCCGCTTTCACCGGGAATTGGAAGTATCTGGGACTCCTCCGTAACAGAACCAAGGCTTCCCTGTGCCGTCTGCTGCACTGTTGTCGCAAAAACCGGCTGTGCGAGCATCACTGTGCTCAGACAAAATGCCAATGCTTTATATATTTTTTTTCGTCTCATATACTTCTTTCACTTTTCTTATGATCCTATTTTACAGTTTCTTGTCCTGATCCGGCATCCACACATTCCTCCAGTGATTTTCCAGATAAAGACTCTATAAGTATATCGGATTTCTCCGTTCTGTCAAGTAAACCTCTTCCAGAACGTCTCCACTGCACCTTCTACCGTATCCAGCCTGCAGCCTGTACGGTCCTGCCATTCCCTGGGAAAGATTTCCTGGTAATCCCGATCCCAGAAGCGGTCATCCAGAAGCAATATCACGCCTTTGTCCTCTTTTGTGCGGATCACGCGCCCGGCGGCCTGAAGCACCTTGTTCATACCCGGGTAGCGATATGCATAATCAAAACCACAGTGATTCTTTTTATCGTAATACTCTTTCAAGATCTCACGCTGACTGCCGATCTGGGGAAGTCCGGTTCCTACGATCACTGCCCCGATCAGACTTTCCCCTGTCAGATCAACACCCTCAGAAAAAATTCCTCCAAGGACACAGAACCCTACCAGGGTACCTTCCCGTTCCTGAAATTCCTCCAAAAATCCTTCCCGTTCCTGTTCTGTCATATCCGGCGTCTGACACACGCAGCGCACCCAGTCTACGGAAAATTCTTCCTCATAAACTTGCAGTACGTCTTCCATAAGACGATACGACGGAAAAAACACCATATAATTTCCCTGCCTCTGCCAGACACATCTGGCAATATATCCGGCGATCTTCCGATATTCTGCACGATTTCTCCGGGTATACCGGCTGCTTACGTCGCTGCCGATAAGAATCCTGCGGTTTTCTTTTGGGAAAGGAGACTGCACATAAATCCCATAGGCATCACGGTCTGTTGTCAAAAGCTCCCGGTAATAGAGCATGGGAAACATTGTAGCTGAAAAGAAAATAGCACTTTTCCCTTTTTTCAGGTATTCTCCCAGATTTTCTGCCGGGTTCACACAGAACAGCCTCAGACGAAATCCTTCTTCTGCGCTGTTTTCGGTATATACTACATAATTTTCATCTACCAGCTCTGAAACATTTAAAAAATCACGCACTATAAAATAAAATTCCAGTATTTTCCTGCGTAGTTCTTCTTCCAGTTCTTTTTCCTCCAGTATTTCTTCCAGTTCACCTGATATCGTAAGAAATGTGATCGGCAGTACTCCGGGATTGGGAAGCACCTGATACCCTTTTCTTGTTTCCGCAAGATTCTCTTCCAGTTCCATCATCTGGCGATTTGCTTTATCCAGTGTTCTGGCCAGTTTTGAAAACCTCTTTCTTATCTTCTTTCGAAGTGCTACCAGACTCTGACGGGAAATACCGGCACTGTACATCTCTCTGCCACGTTCTACCAGATTATGTGCCTCATCGATCAGAAAAATATGATCCCCGGAAATATTTTCCCCGAAAAAACGTTTCAGATGAACATTGGGATCAAACACGTAATTATAATCACAGATGATCCCGTCTACCCAGATTGAAAGATCCAGACACATTTCAAAAGGGCACACCTGCCATTTTTCTGCATGAGCACGGATCACTTCTCTGGAATATACCTCTTCAGTGGTCCAGAGCTCATAAACCGCATCATTTACCCGGTCAAAATGCCCCTTTGCATAAGGACATTTCTCCGGTGTACATTCCGGAGTATCCTGAAAACACAGCTTTTCCTTTGCCGTGATCGCCGTTACCTTGAATTTCAGACCTTTTTCCCGCAGGATGTGAAATGCCTCCTGCGCCACAGTTCCTGTGATGGTTTTTGCGGTAAGATAAAAAAGTGTTTCACCTTTTCCCTCACCGATGGCGCGCACGGACGGAAAAATGGCAGACATGGTTTTTCCCACACCGGTAGGCGCCTGAACAAATAAGGTCTTCCCGCTGGAAACCGTATGGTACACACCACTAACGATATCCCGCTGCCCTTCTCTGTATGGAAACGGAAACTGCAGATCCTTCATGGATGCATTTCTCTCTTTTTTCCAGTTAAGAGAATATGCGATCCATTTGTGATAGGCATCCAGAAGTTTCTGATACCAGCCTTTAAGCTCCTCTATGGAAAAATCCTCACGAAATCTCCTGGTTTCTTCCGTCTCAAGATGAGCGTAGGTCATCTGAATGTGGATTTCAGAAATCCCTTCTTTTTCTCCCCAGATCATTCCGTAACACATGGCCTGGGCACGGTGGACAGGTATTGGCATGTCCATTGCCTGGACATTTCCGTAAGTCCCCTTGATCTCATCAATATAAACGGCTCCGTCCTCTGTAAAGATCCCATCTGCACGGCCCTCGACCTGAATGACCACATCGTCGTATTCACTTTCTTTTTTCAGAGAAACCTCTGCCTGATAATCGCCCTTCATACTCCGCTGTATCTTGCGGTGAAGCCTTCCGCCTTTTAACATGGCTTCCTTATCTCCGGATGTCCCACTGCTGTTATCCAGATCTCCGCTCCTCAGTATAAATTCCACAAGATTTCTGACAGAAATCCGCACTCTTGGTTTTTCCATATTTTCACTCCCGGCAGCTACCGGAATTCCAGTCCGGCAGCTATTCTTTTTCCATGCTATACCAGGATTATACCATAAAATATGATTCGAAAGCTTCCCATAATAAAAAGGACGCATGTTCTGCTTTTCTTCTCATGAACTGCGCCCTTTTATCACCGTTTTTCTTTATTCATATTTCTCAACCTACTGCATACTTGGAAAGAACACGATTAAAATCCTCATCCTCTCCGTAACACTTTACTGTCAGAGTCTTTGTCAGATCCAGACTCAAAAGTCCGAGGATCGACTTTGCATCAATGATAATACGGTTATAAAATACATCAATATCAAAATTACATCTGCTGGCTGCATTGACAAACTCCTGTGCACTTTTTTCATCCAGTTTGATCTGTTTCTCCATAGCTGACCGCCTGCCTTTCTGATTTTTTCATATTTCAGTTTTACACAAAAGTTAAGTTTTTGTCAATACTGTTTATTTCATATCAAACTTTTTTCGACACAATGTACAATATCTTTGTCTTTCCTTTGGAAATCCTGTTGAATTTGATTGTATTATTTTTAGATAAATCTTGGATTTTTTCCAAAAAAATCCGCCGCAGGACGGTATGTTACACGTACTGCGGCGGTTTTAAATAAATCGGATATTCGGAATCCGCTTCGCTACTTCCTCATAAACAAAATCCGTTTCCGGATTTATATCAATCGGATATTCGAAATCCGCTTCGCTACTTTCTCATAAACAAAATCCGTTTCCGGATTTATATCAATCGGATATTCGGAATCCGCTTCGCTACTTCCTCATAAACAAAATCCGTTTCCGGATTTTGTTTATATCCGTGTCAGAACAAAAATATCGTAGATTGCTCTGACTGCTTTTTCGAAATCACGATTCTCTACACCGATGATGATATTCAGCTCACTGGAACCCTGGTCGATCATTTTTACGTTTACATTTGCATGGGCAAGAGCAGAGAAGATCCTTCCTGCAGTGCCTCTCTGGGATTTCATTCCACGACCAACAACTGCGATCAGTGCAAGGTCAGATTCCATCTCCACAAAATCAGGCTGCACCAGACGGTGGATACCTGCGATAACCTGCTGCTCTTTCTCCTCAAATTCGTCCTGATGAACATATACAGTCATGGTATCGATTCCGGATGGTACATGCTCAAAGCTGATCCCCTGATCTTCAAATACCTGAAGTACCTTGCGTCCGAACCCGATCTCACTGTTCATCATGGATTTCTCGATATTAATAGAGCAGAAACCTTTCTTTCCGGCGATACCGGTAATAGTAAATTTCGGCTTCTTACAGGTGCTCTCTACGATCAGAGTACCTTTATCCTCCGGGCTGTTTGTGTTACGGATATTGATTGGAATTCCCTCTTTACGAACCGGGAAAATGGCATCCTCATGAAGAACAGTAGCTCCCATGTAGGAAAGCTCACGAAGCTCTCTGTATGTGATTGCCTCGATAGGCTCCGGATTGTGAACGATACGCGGATCTGTTACAAGAAAACCCGAAACGTCCGTCCAGTTCTCATAAATATCTGCATGGATAGCCTTTGCAACCAGGGAACCTGTCACATCAGAACCACCTCTGGAAAATGTCTTTACTGTGCCATCTGCACATGCGCCGTAAAATCCCGGAATAACCGCATGCTGGGATTTGCTGAGTTTTTTGGAAAGGAGTTTATTGGTCTCCTCCGCTTCCAGATTACCAGCTTTATCAAAACGGATCACAGAAGCTGCATCCACAAAATCATATCCAAGATATGCAGCCATGATCTTACCATTGAGGAACTCTCCTCTGGATGCCGCATACTGGATTCCTGCCTGTGCACGGAAATCCTCATCGATCTTCTTGAACTCCTCCTCAAGAGAAAGGCTCAGTCCGAGTCCCTTGATGATCTCATAATATCGCGCCTTGATCGCATTGATCTTCTCAGTGATATCCTCCCCTTTGGATGCTGCGTCATAACATCCATAAAGCATATCCGTCACTTTGATATCCTCGTCAAATCTCTTTCCCGGAGCTGACGGAACTACATAACGGCGGCTCTCATCACTGCGGATGATATCGCCCACTTTCTGGAACTGCTCCGCATTTGCAAGAGAACTTCCACCGAATTTTACAACTTTTTTCATGATAACACCTCTCACCTGTAATTTCGACTTCCAGCGCCGCCTTTTCACCATTCACTGCAACGCTTTACCACAGAAACCTACGGCTATTTTATTGAATAATTTGTAATTTTGCAAGCCTTTCCGTAACATTTCTGCAAAAAAAATCAAATTATACAAGAGAAAAGTATCTTCTGACCTGTTTCTTATGCACAGTACTGCTTCAGAATGTTCTCGAGAGCTGCAGCGCTGCTTGTGTGACAGCGGCATACCGGAATGGATTTTTTCTTTGCTTCTTCTACTGCGCAGTTTACCATTTTGTGGGAAACGGTACTGGTGAACAGGATCATCAGATCCGGCACCCCGATCTTTTTCTTCATGGCTCCTTTTTCCTTGGCAAAAACTTTCGCCTTGCATCCGAAGCCTTTGCAGATATCCTCATACTGACATACCATTCTTTCATTACCGCCTACAATTACAACGCTCATAATTCACTCTCCTTTGATCTCTGAACTTTTATATGACTGTTTCAAGGTTATTTTAAACTAACTTTACTTTTAAAATATTGAGTTAGCACTTGCTAACTCATTTATTATAATACCATCTCACAAAAAGTTTGTCAAAGGTAATTTTAAATTCTGTCTGATTTTTTATATCCTGTGATCTCACATACTGTAAGTATGCCGTTTTTTACCTGAAAATGAACATCCATTCCTGCAAAAGGCATTCCGTATATCCTCTCTGGATCTTTCTGGTAGGCAGGCCTCGGATCCTCTCTGAGCACGCCTTCCAACGCAGTAAGCTTATCCTCCGGAATCCTTGCCTTCCATTCTTCCGGGATCTCTACCTGCAGAAAATGCTGCTCCACCTTCGTCGCAAAGCCGCCTAGCGCTTCCGGATGGCAGTCTGCCGCAGGCAGATATGGCTTAATATCATAGATAGGGGTTCCATCCATCAGGTCCGCACCGGATACGATCAGTACAGGAGCTTCTTTGCTTTCCAGATCGATCTTTTCAAGCTTCACACAGGATAAGCCTACAGGATTGGGACGGAAGGGCGATCTGGTGGCAAATACGCCCATCCTTTCATTTCCGCCCAGGCGTGGCGGACGTACTGTAGGGGACCAGCTCTCACGGATTGACTGTGAAAACTCCCACAGCAGCCAGATATGCGAAAAATCTTCCAGTCCCTTTACTGCTTCACGTACCCGGTATTCCGGTTCAAAAACAATACAGGCTGTCAGTTCTTCCACTCGACCGCTCTGACGCGGGATTCCGAATTTTGTCGGAAAATCACTTCTGATCCTTGCGATTATCTTCATATCCCTATTCTCCCTTTCACTTGCCAGATATACACCTCATGCGCCTGTTACATAATTCTGCTTTCAATGACTGTCATGTCATTTCCGTCAGATCCTCTTGTAGGCAACACAGTTTTTTTGCCGCTTGGCCTGATAGAGAAGCCTGTCCGCTTCCATCACTCCATCTCTGACCTTACAGCTTCCATATACACCTCCCACGCTCATGGAAAGCCGGATTTCTTTGTATTCCGGCACATCTGCCATTGCGATCTCTTCCCGGATATCTTCCAGCTTCTGCTGAAATACCTTTTCCGGGATTTCTTCAAACATCAGAAGAAATTCGTCTCCTCCATAACGCAGTACCACGTCATCTGCACGCACATGCTCAAAAATCATTCTGACAATGGTACAAAGCGCCGCATCTCCAGCTACATGGCCATAGCTGTCATTGATCTGTTTAAAATTGTCCACGTCGATCATAGCTATAGCCCCCATCTTATCCAGGGATTTCAGCTGTTCCTCAAAATATCTCCGGTTTCTGGCACCAGTCAACGGATCTTCATATAATTCCCGGTTGAATCTGCTGATCTTATCGATCAGAGATCCGCTTCCATAAGCTCCCAGAAAGATCTTATCCGTCATTTTAAAGACCATTTCCATGACAAGAGGTGTCCCGTCTATAACCACATATTTGGCGATTACCTGATAAATGTCATCATTGACGAACTCAAATTTCGTCATTTTGTTTTTACGGGCAAAAACTTTGGCAGAAATACAGTTCTCACATCTTCTGCCTTTATTCCACACTGCAAAGCATTTATGTTCTGCTTCATAAGAACAATCGTCTGAGCCAATATTTACCGGAGCTGTACGGCTGACATCCACCAGTCTTACAATGTCAAAAACCGTCTTCAGCATTTCTATTTCCATATTTACTTCCCGGGCAGTCATAAATACACCCTTATCTTTATCCATAATATTTTCCTGCGTTTCTGAAATATTATATACATTCATGATAACATATTGCACCTCAATTCACAATTGTATTTCATCGTCGTTTATGCTATTGTATAGTGTATAAGAAGCAATATTTTTATCAGGAGGTTTCATATGGCACAGAGACGTACAAAGATAGAAGTACTCAATGAGAAAATTTCCAAAGTAGATTCCAAGATTGCTGCCTGCACTGAAAAGATAGCAGCGCTGGAGGATGAAAAAACTGCACTGGCAGCTCAGCTGGATGAGATCCACAAAGCTGAGAAAAAAGCAAAGGAAGCTGCCGAGCTGAAACGTCTGCTCAAGCTGATGCACAAAAAAGACATTTCCGTGGAAGATCTGGAATCCATGATCTCCAAGGAAGACTGAGACAGAACCTCAACAAATAAAAAACCGGTTTACGAAGAATTTTTTCTTCCAAACCGGTTTTTTTGCGATCTTTCTATGATACGATCTGTATATTTCTGCAATCTTTATATTCTTTGGAACAGCTTTCCGTCAGGATCACCGCTCCGTCAAATGAAAAGAATGTCACCGCACTGATCTGTCCGAATTTGGAGCTGTCAGACACTACGTACTTTTCCAGACACTGCTCCATGGCGGTTCGCTTTACCAGTGCCTCATTGGATTCCGGCGTGGTAAAGCCTTCTCTCTGAGTCATCCCGTTGGTCCCGAAAAAGCCCTTTGTAAAATGATAATTCTTCAACATCTGCATGGCCTGACTTCCGATCACAGCTTCCGTAGATCCCTTCAGTTCTCCGCCGATCAGCAGCACACGGACTCCCATCTGAGCCAGAGCCCTGGCATGGGAAACACCATTGGTGACAAAAGTCGCCCCGGAGCCTTCCAGATGCTCCAGCATATATCCGGTAGTCGTTCCCGCATCCAGATACACAAAATCTTCCGGACGGATCAGAGCTGCCGCATAGGCTGCGATCTTCTTTTTTTCTTCAATATTCAGCTCAACTTTCTGGGCTACGGTAGGCTCATAGGCATTGACAGTATGTTCCAGCGCCACCGCACCGCCAAAAACCCTGGTCAGCTTCCCCGCCTTGTAAAGCGCCGTGATGTCTCTGCGGACCGTAGATTCCGATGCATCTAGGATATCTTTCAGTTCTGTTACCGTAACACTGTTTTTTTCTCTGAGAAGGCCGAGTATGATCTCGTATCTCTGCTCCGTCAGCATTCCTTTTCCTCCTTCAAAAAAGACATCCCGATCGACCGGACCGGGATGCCTTCTGTTCACTCATTCTGAGATTACAGGTTCTCCTGCATGAATTTGCTTACTGCCTCGTATGCTGCATCCTCATCTGCACCATCGAATGTAAAGGTAACCTCATGTCCCTTCTTTACGCCAAGTCCCATAAGTGCAAGAAGCTTTCTGCACTCTACAGTCTTGCCGTCCTTCTCGATAGTGATCTTGGACTCGAAACCTTTTACAAGCTTCACAAGCTCTCCGGCCGGACGTGCATGGATTCCTTCGTTATCTGTTACTACATACTTGAATTCTTTCATTTCTTTATCCTCCAGTTTTTTATTTTAATTTTAAAAAATTTAAGCAACTTTTTTCTTCAGTACCCCGAGAAGTACAGCTGAGATCAGAGTTCCCACAACCAGTGCGACCAGATACATCATTGCATTACCTACAACCGGGAATACGAAGATTCCGCCATGTGGTGCCATCAGTGTACAGTTGAAGAACATGGAAATCGCTCCAGCTGCTGCGGAACCGACGATACAGGACGGAAGTACATGAACCGGGTCAGATGCCGCAAAAGGAATCGCACCTTCTGTGATAAATGCAAGTCCCATAATAAAGTTGGTCGGTCCTGCCTCACGCTCTTCTTTTGTAAATTTGTCTTTAAACAGCAGGGATGCGAGTGCGATGGCACACGGAGGAGTCATACCTCCCACCATAACTGCTGCCATAATGTCATAGTTGCCTGCCGCAATAGCTGCTGTACCAAATACATATGCTGCTTTGTTGAACGGGCCGCCCATATCAATGGCCATCATACCACCAAGAACCAACCCTAAAATTACTTTACTTGAATTTCCCATGCCTGTCAAGGCATTATTTAATCCTGTATTGATACCGCCCATGATCGTCTCTACAACGAAGGTTATACAGAGTCCCATAAGAAGGACACCAGCAGCCGGATAGATCAGTACAGGCGCTATTGGTCCGCTTTGCTGATTCCATCCGAAACCTGACATTCGATGACTTTCTTTCCATCGAAACGATCCATGGGAACCTTGGCATCTGCAGCTACAATGATGCAGTCTGCCTCCCGGATCTCCTGATCCGTAAGTACATTTTTTGCTCCACCGGAGCCTCGTGTCTCTATTTTAATGAAACAGTCTTTCGCCTTCGCTGCCTTTTCCAGTCCCTCTGCTGCCATGTAGGTGTGGGCAATACCTGTGGGGCAGGAGGTAACTGCCAGCAGTTTAGCTCTGGCTCCTTCGGAACTTCCTGTATCTGCCAGTCTTTCATCAATATCTTTTTTCTCCTCATCGGCCTTGTCGATGATCTCCATAAATTCATCTACAGAACCTGCGTTACGTAAGGATTCTGTAAAAGATTCCCTTACCGATTCCTGTCGTACTTTCTTCCTCTCTTAAATACACCTGTTTCCGATAAGCTTCCCTGTCGCTGATCTTTTCACTTTTTACCATAAGATCTACGGCCATGTCCAGAGCTTCAGATTTCGTCTTCGGCGCAGCATCCAGTGATATGCTTCGTTTGTCAAGCAGATCTGTGATTCTCATCTTCCCTTCTCCTTTCTTCTTTACCCCTCTGTTACCTGTTCATATACTGCCTGAACTTCTTCCCTTGTGGCAAGATTTTCAGAAAATGCACTTGCGCTTCCTGCGGAAATCCCCATATGGAATGCATATTCGTGATCCTGTTTTTCCATCCAGCCTGCCATAAAGCCTGCTACCATGGAATCTCCGGCTCCTACGCCATTTACCAGTGTTCCTTTCGGCGCCGGTTTCTCAAACACCTGACCGTTTTCCGCTACCAGGACAGCTCCCTCACCGGCCATTGAGATCAGCACGTTTCTGGCTCCTTTTTCCTGGAGCTTCTTTCCGTAAGGGATCACATCCTGACGGTTCTTAAGCTCTACGCCAAAGATTTCTCCAAGCTCATGGTTATTGGGCTTCACCAGGAACGGATGATACTTCAGGACATTTACAAGAAGATCTCTCGTTGCATCCACAACGATCATCACGCCTTTTCCGTCCAGTCTCGCCATGATCTTCTCATACATATCATCCGGCATAGATGAAGGAATGCTTCCTGCCAGAAAAAGCACATCTCCCTCTTTCAGTGTGTCAAGCTTCTTCATCAGCTCCTGAACCTTTTCAGCGCTGATCTCCGGTCCCATTCCGTTGATCTCAGTTCCATCAATAGATTTCAGCTTCAGGTTGATCCTTGAAACGCCTTCCGGGATCCTGATAAAATCAGATCTCACTCCCATCTCCTCAAGCTTTCTTACAATCTCATCTCCGACGAATCCTGCCATGAAACCAAGTGCTGTATTCTCGATCCCAAGATTCATCAGCACGGTGGAAACGTTGATTCCCTTTCCGCCCGGAAGCATCAGCTCAGAGCTTGTCCGGTTGGTAAGTCCGAGTTTAAAATCCTCCACGGAAACGATATAGTCCAGAGACGGATTAAAAGTAACTGTACAGATCATTTTTTCTCCTCCCATATCTTTTATCCTGCGGTTTTTGACCGCTTTTTGTTGTTTTTCATTTGTTGAACTCAGTATACTTCCAAAGTCATTCAAAGTCAATCAAATTATTTCGCAAAATTCATGAACGTTTTTGGTTGAGTTTGCACAAAAAACGTGCATCAACCTTAGCTCTCCCTGGTTAATGCACGTTTATCCCTGACTGTATTGGTCACTTTCATTCAAATTCCATCACCTTTCCTGAATGTGATAGTTTCGCAATAACATTTATCTGATTTGTTTCTTATTCGCAGTATCTCTGACCATCTTCTGATATCTTCTCATCAGCTCCCTTGTCACTTTGTCTTCCTCAAACCGGATTCCTCCGATCTGACGCACCGGCATGATTCCCATCAGGGAATTTGTGACAAAGCATTCCTGATACCATTTAAGATCCTGAACATAGATATAGGTTTCTTCCACCGCTTCCGTGTCACAGAGATATTCACGGAGGATTCCCGGAAGAAGTCCGCAGCTGACTTTTGGTGTATAGATCACGCCTTTTCGCACAAAGAATACATTACTTACTGTCCCTTCCGATATCTGTTTCTTTGTATTCAGAAACAACCGTTCATCCATTCCTGCTGCTGTAGCATTACGTTTTTCCAGAATACAATCTCCGTAATTCATGGTTTTGTGATATACAAGAGGTGATGTTTCATTTCGTTTTACCTTGCTGACATCCATGATAAAGCCTTTTTCATAATTCTCCGGCGTATAATGATTGGCACGAAGAGAATACACTGCATTTTCCTTTGTAAGCATAAGCTTCAGCGCACAGTGTTCCAGTCCGCCAAATTCTTTCTGCACCCCCGGGCGTTTTTTTTGTTCTTCCAGATATTCTTCGATCCTCTCGGCTGTGATCCCACGTACTGCCGGATCACCCAGCTTCAGGAAATCTGCCGCTCGTTCCAGTCTTTTCAGATGCTTTTCCAGAAGTATGGGGGTTCCCTTTTCTATTCCGATGGTCTCAAATGCTCCCAGACCGAACTGAAAACATTCGTCTAAGGTTATGTTGTTCATTTCCTTTGACCTCCTTATGAAGTGTCCCTGTCAGATTCTCTGATCTGTCCACAGAGCCTTTCACTTTTACCGTTCTGTATGTTTCTCTACTGCAGCGCATCCAGGATCGCTTTCGCCTTCTGCAGAGTCTCCTCGTACTCAAATTCCAGATCTGACTCTGCTGTGATCCCGCCGCCAACGCCAAGGTGATATTTTCCGTTTTTATGAAGAGCTGTACGGATCACGATGTTGAAATCGCAGCTTCCGTCCAGTGTCAGATAGCCGATAGAACCTGTATAAAGATTTCGCTTGCCGTGTTCCAGCTCGTCAATGATCTCCATGGCACGGTATTTCGGCGCACCGGTAATAGAACCGCCGGGGAATGCAGCCTCCAGAAGATCCATAACATTTTTTCCGTCTTCCAGTTTTCCTTCAATATCCGATACCAGATGAAAAACCGTAGCGTATGCTTCCACTGTAAAAAGCTCGGTTACCTTCACGCTTCCCGGTGTACACACCCGGTTCAGATCATTTCGCTCCAGGTCTACGATCATAAGAAGTTCACTCTTATCTTTTCCGGAATCCTGAAGCTCCCGATGGAGCATTTCATCTTCCTCAGATGTTACGCCACGTTTTCTTGTTCCCTTTATAGGACGGGTATTTACATGACGGTCTTTCATCTTCAGAAAACGTTCCGGAGATGCACAGACGATCTGATAATCTCCGAAATCCAGATATCCGCCGAAAGGAGACGGATTATTTTTCCGAAGATCATAAAAAACATCCAGAGGTGGTTTTTCGCTTTCAATGGTCAACTGCTGCGTCATATTGGCAATATAGATATCGCCCTCTATAATATAGCGGATCATCCGGTCTACTGCCTGTTTGTATTCTTCTTTCTCAAAGTTGGGATGAACCTGGATCCTGAATTTCTCACGGTGAGAATTTTCCGTGACCATCCTGTTTCCGGATTCCTTTTTTTCCCCTGTTTCCGATCCTTCCTGTTTCCCCGCCTCTGTAAATTCCCGGATTGCTTTTTCCATCGCTCCGATTTCTGTTGTAGCGTCTGCACTGATTCCGTTTGACACAAGATAGGTTCTTTTTTCCTGACAGTCTTCTATGATAAAACAGTCATAAAACGTCAGAACTGCCTCCGGAACAGTCACAAGATCCTTTTCTCCGGATGATACTCCCATCTGTTTTCTTCCGTAATCATAGGAAAAATATCCTACTGCGCCGGATACGATGGGAAGTCCGCTGCTATTTTTGTCCTCATGGGTATTTAAATATTCCCGCATATAGTCTTCAAAGGTTGTTTCTGTTTCCGGCCTTCCGTTGATGGTAAAGGTCTCTCCGTCCTTTACCAGCTTCAGATACGGGCATCTTCCGATCACAGAATAATGTCCCAGCTCATTGACAAGGGAGGAATCCAGAAATGCTGCTCCGGGTTCCCTCTCGTAGATCCGGAAAATGTCCGCTGCAGGGATGTATGGGGTCAGTTCTTTTATTCTTCGTTGATTTTTGTACATATTTTTACTCCTCCTTCTGAAAATCCTCCGCGATCCTGCAAAAATTCTCAAGAAGCTCATGTCCATATTCCGTACGAACGGCTTCCGGATGGAATTGCACACCGTAGATAGGCAATGCTTTATGGGAAATTCCCATAACAGCACCATCATCAGAAAGCGCATCCACCTGATACTCCTCCGGGATGCTGTCTTCCCGAACAATCAGGGAATGGTATCTTGTCACCTTATATTTCTCCGGCAGGCCTGCAAACACTCCTGTTCCGTGGTTGTGGATCTCTGTTACTTTTCCGTGCATGGGACACACGCCCTTTTCCACTACTGCTCCCGCACAGTGGCCAATCACCTGATGTCCCAGACAGACACCAAGAACAGGAATCCTTCCCTGAAATCTTTTTACGGTATCTACGCAGAACTTCGCATCCCAGGGACGCTTCGGTCCCGGAGAAAGGATGATTCCTTCCGGGTTCAGCTCTTCCAACTCCTCCAGGGTGATCTCATCGCAGCGTCTGACCAGGATCTCTCTTCCAAGTTCCTGAAAATATGCCTTGAGATTATAAACAAATGAATCGAAATTATCGATCATCACATACATGCTTTTTTCCTCCATATCAAGCAGATATTTAAGACTCTCTTTATCGTCTGCTCACAAAAAAAGGGATAACGACGGCATGCCAAAAAGACATGCACAGTCGTTATCCCCTTGCGGTCCGTAATCTGTACGTTCTAATATAAATTGTACTGCTGATTATTTCTGTTTCTTGGTTTCCTCATAATGATGGATGTCTGCCAGTACAGCGTTTACATCAAGTCCGTGTACCATACATGCCTCCTCAAGAGACTCACCGATAGAAGACGGACAGCCGATACAGTGCATTCCTTCCTGCATAAGAATGTATGCAATCTTCTCATCGTATGCAAGCATCTCGCCCATTGTTGTTTCCTTTGTGATTTCCATGATCTATATTCTCCCTTCTGGATCTGTAATCTTACCCGGAATCCCGGTTTCCTGGTTTTTTCCGCAGTTATAATATCATTATAACTGTATCTTCCATAATTGCAAGCCTAAATTTATTCTTTTCATTTTCTGTATTATACCCACTCAGGCAGCAGTTTCCTTTTTTCCCCTGCTCCACTTTTTCATCACATAAATATAATACGGGATCAGAGGGATCAGCGCTGCGATCCATGCGGCAGGATCTGCCAGACATACACCTGCAAAACTTGTTTTTCCTGCAATAAACATAACGATCGCACTTCTTGCCGCCAGTTCAAACACACCGCCCAGCATGGGAACCAAGCCATATCCCAGTCCCTGAAGTCCGTTTCTGTAGAGGAAGATACTTCCAAGGAACGGATATGCCCAGAATACCGTATGAAAATAAGTAACAGAAACATTAATAACATCCGTCTGGGACTTGTCAATAAATAACCAGGTCATGTACTTTCCGAAAAAGAACATTATGATCATAGTGATCACACTCCAGATCAGGACCATGATCTGGGTATATTTCATTCCTGCTTTTACACGGTCCATCTTTCCGGCGCCCCGGTTCTGTCCTACATAGGTTGCCATCGTCGCACCAAAAGCTACAAATACCGTTGCAATGATATTCTGTATTTTTCCCGCAGCGGAAAATCCTGCCATATATACAGAACCGTAAATATTTACCGCACCCTGCACAATAATGGTTCCGATCGCTGTGATGGAAAACTGAAGTCCCATGGGAATACCAAGGGCCAGCAGATAACGGAAGCTGGTAAAAGAAACTTCAAAGTTTTCTTTCTTCAGATGCAGGATCGGGAACTTTTTGATAATATAGATCAGGCAGCAGACTGCGGAAATTGCCTGCGCGATAACCGTAGCATAGGCACAGCCTTCCACTCCCATCCCGATTTTTACAATAAACAGAATATCCAGGAACACATTGATCACTGCCGAAATGATCAGAAAATACAGCGGAGATTTTGAATCTCCAAGTGCACGGAGAAACGCTGCCAGTGAATTATATGCCGCTGTTACAATCAGGCCTGCATAAATAATTCCCATATATCCCTTCACAGATCCCATCAGATCCTCCGGTGAATTCATCAGCCGCAGAATCGGTTCATTCAAAGCCTCAAAGCCAATGGTCATCACAATGGCAAAGGCTGCTGCCAGATAAATGGACATAGCTACGTAATGACGCATCTTATCATATTGCTTCGCCCCGAACCACTGGGATACCAGAATGGCAAAGCCACTGCTCAGTCCGTTAAGCCATCCGGTAACAAAAAACATCAGTGAACCGGTGCTTCCGATTGCAGCCAGCGCATCTACTCCCAGGAACTGCCCCGCAACAATGGAATCCGCAATGTTATAAAACTGCTGAAAAATATTTCCGAGACACATGGGAATCATAAAGCGGATGATCAGGCTCACCGGATTTCCCACGGTCATATCATTGGTCTTGTCCTTTGTCAATTTCAGTCCAACTCCTTTTCCACAAATATAACTATCTTTTATTTTTTAAAAACAATCAATTTACTGATCACATAATTCAATACGATCACAACCACCTGAGCAACAAGTTTCACTGCCATGCTGTTAAATCCAAGCCAGGTGATAAATACCGCAAGGATTGCTTCCTCCACAATCAGAGTAAAGAGCCGTCCTCCGAAAAACGAAGCCATCTGCTTTAAAAATCCGGCGGCGGAATCCACCTGCCCATCGAATACCCATGTCCTGTTTGTAAAATACTGGAACAGTACGCAGACCACCCAGCAGATCACATTGGCAATCAGCGCATTCATGCCCAGGCCCTTATCCAGCCATGCATACAATGCAATGTTCAGAAAAAATGTGAGCCCTCCAAAGAACAGATACATCAGAACTTCCTTATGTTTCTTATAAAAAGGTTCAAATATATTCAGCACCGGAAGATGCATCAGTTTATCAAAAATGTCCTTCTTTTCCTCCACATCCATACCCTTTCTCCTATTCAGTTTAAGCCGTAGCTTTATCATATGTAAACTTATATAACATAGCAAAAAAAATCCCGAATGTCAACGCATTCCAGGATTTTTCTGTTTCTGTATTTGTATCAGAACTGCTCTTTCACTCTTCACTCAGGCCTTCACAGCC
This sequence comes from Blautia sp. SF-50, assembly GCF_900101315.1. Taxonomy (NCBI): domain Bacteria; kingdom Bacillati; phylum Bacillota; class Clostridia; order Lachnospirales; family Lachnospiraceae; genus Blautia; species Blautia sp. SF-50. Next base: position 158,521 of record NZ_FMUW01000003.1, on the reverse strand, counting down.
CAGCGCATCTTCGTGGATCTGGCGCGCCCATTCTGTGCACATTCCTGTGCGGAAGGACGGATCACATCTTTTGAATAGTCGGAATAGATGCCGTCTTTATAACCCTGCTTTAAGGCTTTCTTTACCAGCTTGTCCTCTCCGGAATGGAAGGTAAGGATTGCTACACGGCCGCCTGGCTTCAGCGCTCCGGGAAGTTTTTCCATAAAATCATAGAGGACCTCGAATTCCCGGTTCACATCAATACGCAGTGCCTGGAAAACTCTCTGGCATGTTTTTTTCACCGTGTCTTTCCTCTCTTTTTCAGGAAGGAAGGACAATGTCTTCTCAATGACTTCTCGAAGCTTCGTAGTGGTATCTATGTGGTTTCCTCTGCGGATCTCATCTGTGATGGCCTTCGCGATCTCCTCACAGTACGGCTCATCGGAATTCTCATCCAGCATTCCTGCAAGCTCTTCTCTTGAAATGGTATCCAGACGCTGTGCTGCGCTGATCCCGGTTTCCTGGTTCAGCCTTAAATCCAGAGGACCATCCACCTTAAAGGAAAAGCCTCTCTTGGGATTGTCGATCTGCATAGAAGACACCCCAAGATCCGCAAGGATAAAATCAAAGCCTCCAACTTCCTCTGCGATCTCATCAATGGTGCAGAAATTCTGGAGTTTAATTGTCAGGATATTTTCTCCGAATCCCTGCTCTGCCAGACGTTTTCTTGTCTTGGCAGATTCTTCCGGGTCCACATCCGTGGCGTACATGTGTCCCTGACCTTTCAGACATTCCAGCATGGCCTTTGTATGCCCACCGTAACCAAGTGTAGCATCAAATCCAACCTGTCCCGGCCTGATCTCCAAAAAATCAATGATCTCTTTTACCATAATGGAAATATGCATTCCAGCCGGTGTGTTTCCCTTGCTGATCACATGTTCAATGGTATCCTTATACTTTTCAGGCTGAAGCTCTTTATATTTCTCCTCGAATTTCTTCGGATATTTTCCTTTATATCGTACACGTCTCTTATGAGGTGTCTGTGATTCCTGATTCATAAAATTCTCCTTATCCTCCGGCTTTATCTGCCCTGTTTCTTTCATGATACCATGAATCCTATTTTTCGTAAACCGTCGGAATACTTCAAAAAATATCATAAAGAAAAAAAAGCCTCTGACAATCTGTATTTCTACAGACTGCCAGAAGCTTTATATATGCTCAGACTGAAACTTCAGCCTGAAATGTATTCTTACTTATGCGTTCTTCTTAGCGATTGCTGCCTGTGCTGCTGCAAGACGAGCGATCGGTACACGGAACGGTGAGCAGGATACATAGTCAAGTCCGATCTCGTTGCAGAACTCTACGGAAGACGGATCTCCACCGTGCTCACCGCAGATACCTACGTGAAGTTTCGGGTTAACCGGTTTTCCAAGCTCGATAGCCATCTTCATAAGTTTGCCGACACCTGTCTGGTCAAGCTTAGCAAATGGATCGTTCTCGAAGATCTTAGCATCATAGTATGCGTTAAGGAACTTACCAGCATCATCACGGGAGAATCCGTATGTCATCTGTGTAAGGTCGTTTGTACCGAAGCAGAAGAAGTCAGCCTCTTTAGCGATATCATCAGCTGTAAGAGCTGCTCTCGGGATCTCGATCATAGTACCAACCTCGTACTCAAGGTCAGAACCTGCTGCTTTGATCTCAGCATCTGCTGTCTCTACAACGAATTTCTTAACATATTTAAGCTCTTTGATGTCACCAACAAGCGGAATCATGATCTCCGGTTTGATGTTCCAATCCGGATGATTCTTCTTAACGTTGATAGCTGCGCGGATAACAGCGCTTGTCTGCATCTTAGCAATCTCTGGATAAGTAACAGCAAGACGGCATCCACGATGTCCCATCATCGGGTTGAACTCGTGAAGGGAAGCGATGATTGTCTTGATCTGCTCTACAGTCTTGCCCTGAGCATCAGCCAGTTTCTTGATGTCCTCTTCCTCTGTAGGAACGAACTCATGAAGTGGCGGATCAAGGAAACGAATTGTTACAGGATTTCCTTCAAGTGCCTCATAGAGTTTCTCGAAGTCTCCCTGCTGCTCCGGAAGGATCTTAGCAAGTGCTGCTTCTCTCTCCTCTACTGTCTCAGAGCAGATCATCTCACGGAATGCATCGATTCTGTTGCCCTCAAAGAACATATGCTCTGTACGGCAAAGACCAATTCCCTCTGCACCAAGCTCACGAGCTTTCTTAGCATCAGCAGGAGTATCAGCGTTTGTACGAACTTTCATTGTTCTGTACTTGTCAGCCCATCCCATGATACGTCCGAACTCACCAGCGATCTTAGCATCTACAGTCGGGATAAGTCCGTCATAGATGTTACCTGTTGTACCATCAATGGAGATTGCATCTCCTTCATGGAACTCTTTACCAGCAAGTGTGAATTTCTTGTTCTCCTCATCCATAGCGATATCGCCGCATCCGGATACACAGCAGGATCCCATACCACGAGCAACTACAGCTGCGTGAGATGTCATACCACCACGAACTGTCAGGATACCCTGAGCAGCTTTCATACCTGTGATATCCTCTGGGGATGTCTCAAGACGAACAAGAACAACTTTCTCTCCTCTTGCAGCCCACTCAACAGCGTCCTCTGCAGAGAATACGATCTTACCGCAAGCAGCTCCTGGAGAAGCACCAAGACCTTTACCCATCGGTGTAGCAGCTTTAAGAGCAGCTGCATCGAACTGCGGATGAAGAAGTGTATCAAGGTTACGAGGATCGATCATTGCAACAGCCTCTTCCTCAGTTCTCATTCCCTCATCAACGAGGTCACAAGCGATCTTAAGAGCAGCCTGTGCAGTTCTCTTACCATTACGTGTCTGAAGCATATACAGTTTACCATGCTCTACAGTAAACTCCATATCCTGCATGTCTCTGTAATGTTTCTCAAGAGTCTCGCAAACCTGTTTGAACTGTACGAATGCTTCCGGGAACTTCTGCTCCATCTCGGAGATGTGCATAGGTGTACGAACACCAGCAACTACGTCCTCGCCCTGTGCATTGGTAAGGAACTCACCGAACAGACCGTTAGCACCTGTAGCAGGGTCACGTGTGAAGGCAACACCTGTACCACAGTCATCACCCATGTTACCGAATGCCATCATCTGTACGTTAACAGCTGTACCCCAGGAATATGGGATATCGTTGTCACGACGATATACGTTCGCACGTGGGTTGTCCCAGGAACGGAATACGGCTTTGATTGCGCCTACCAGCTGCTCCTTCGGATCAGTTGGGAAATCAGAACCGATTTTAGATTTATACTCAGCTTTGAACTGGTCAGCAAGCTCATGCAGGTCAGCAGCTGTAAGCTCAACGTCCTGCTTAACACCTCTCTTAGCTTTCATCTCATCGATGAGCTCCTCGAAGTATTTCTTACCAACTTCCATAACTACGTCAGAGTACATCTGGATGAATCTTCTGTAGCAGTCCCAAGCCCAACGCTCATTGCCGGATTTCTCAGCAAGAGTGTTAACAACTTCTTCATTTAAACCAAGGTTGAGGATTGTGTCCATCATACCTGGCATAGATGCTCTCGCACCAGAACGAACGGATACAAGCAGAGGATTTTCTTTGTCACCGAATTTCTTACCGGTAACTCCTTCCATCTTGGTAATTGCTTCCATGATCTGAGCCATGATCTCATCGTTGATGGATCTGCCATCCTCATAGTACTGTGTGCAGGCCTCTGTTGTGATTGTGAAGCCCTGCGGTACAGGAAGACCGAGGTTTGTCATCTCAGCAAGGTTGGCACCTTTGCCGCCCAGAAGATTTCTCATAGTAGCATTACCTTCTGTAAACATGTAAACCCATTTTGCCATTTTACATTTTCCTCCTAATTATTGTTCTTTAAAACATAAAAAATGTATGTTTTCTACGCACATAATTATTTTATAGATTTATCCTTCATTAGTCAAGGTTATTCTTCCAAAAAACAGCAATTTCTCTTGTGAAATATGACAGATTTTCCAGTTATATTTTTCACAGATTGTATTTTTCTCGTTATCATCTGAAAAATGTGCTAAAATAGAAAAAAACATGCAGCAATTCCGAGGTAATATTACCCGAATGCTGTCATACAGGAGGTTTATCATGACACGAACGATTGAAAATAGCTTTCTTAAGATTTCCGTTTCCGATCACGGTGCTGAACTCACCGGCATCTATGACAAGACTAATGACAGGGAGATCCTCTGGCAGGCAGATCCGGCTTACTGGAAACGCCATGCGCCTGTACTTTTTCCCAACGTGGGACGTAACTACAAAGATATCTGGCGTCTGAACGGAAAGGAATATCCTTCCAGCCAGCACGGCTTTGCAAGAGACAGCGATTTTATCTGCACGGATATCACCGATACTTCCCTTTCCTTTGTCCTTAAGTCCTCTGAAGAAACCCTGAATGTTTATCCGTTTGCTTTCGCTCTGAAGATCACCTACACTCTGAAGAAGCACGACCTGGAAGTATGCTGGGAAGTAGTTAATAATGATTCTGAAACTATGTATTTTACCATCGGCGGCCATCCGGCATTCCGTGTTCCGGTACGTGAAGGCGAATCCCAGAGTGATTACCGTCTTGCTTTTGAAGGCCTGGACACTCTTACCTATCTCCTTATCGATACGTCTGTAGGAACAGTCCTTGCTGACGCGCCACATACACTTTCCCTTGAAAACGGAACCTGTTCCATTGCTCCTCACATGTTTGATAAAGACGCTCTTGTTTTTGATAACGGCCAGATCCAAAAGGCCGGTATCCTCTTCCCGGACGGAACTCCATATCTGACACTTACCAGTGAGGGCTTCCCGAATTTCGGTATCTGGTCCGTACCCGGTGCTCCCTTCGTATGCCTGGAGCCGTGGATGGGACGCTGTGATGACTGTGGTTTTGAAAAACCTCTTTCCGAAAAAGCAAATATCAATGTGCTGAAACCGGATGAGGAATTTATCAAGAGCTATCAGATCACCGTACACTGAGCTATGATAAAAAAGATCCGCCATACATCGGCTTTTTCAGCTGTCTGTATGACGGATCCTTTTATTTATCTTACTGTCTCAATACGCTCTTATTCTCTCACAAAATGATACTGATAAGCTCTGTACTCCCCAAACTCTGCAGGAAGCGGCATTCCACCATGCATCAGAGCAGCTCCGGAATAGATCCTGCCGGTAGTCTGTTCCTTATAAAGTGCACTCTCATCAAGGCCGCGAAGCTGCACATAATTCACAGTCATATTTCCATGGATCTCCTCCATGACAACATTGAGCAGAACTTCTTCCTGAGAATTTCCTACGATCTCCCATGCACAGACCTCACTCTTAAACGGATCTGTCAGGCGATAGTACCGTCCGTTCTGGATCAGTGGCGCATATTTACGGAATTCCCCGATCTGGCTGCGGACCTCATCTTTTTCTTCCTCAGTCAGCTTCAGAAGATCCAGCTCGTAGCCGAAGGTTCCGGACATGGCAACCACACCTCTGGTATGTAACGGGGTGATCCTTCCTGTCTGATGGTTCGGCACTGCAGACACATGTGCTCCCATGGCCGATACCGGATATCCGAAGGAAGTGCCATACTGGATCCGAAGCCTGTCAATAGCATCGGAGTTGTCGCTGCACCAGATCTGCGGTGTGTAATACAGCATGCCTGCGTCAAATCTTCCGCCGCCGCCGCTACAACCCTCGATCAGAAGATCCGGATAACGGTTCACCATACGGTCCAGAAAATCGTACAATCCCAGGACATAATCATACATTACACGTCCCTGTTCCTTTGTCATTACGGAAAATACATCCATCAGGCTTCGATTCATGTCCCATTTAACGTACTCAATATTGGCATTATCCAATACCGCACTGATCTGTCCGAAGATTCCGTCTACAACTTCTTTTCTGGAAAAATCAAGTACCAGCTGATTTCTGGATCTCACTGGTTTTCTTCCCGGAATCGTAAGTGCCCAGTCCGGATGCTCACGGTAAAGATCACTGTCCTCAGAGATCATCTCCGGCTCGATCCAGATACCGAATTTCACTCCAAGGTCATTGACTCTTTTTACCAGTCCGCCGAGAGTCTCTCCAAGCTTCTTCTCATTGACATACCAGTCCCCAAGACCACTGTTGTCATCGTCACGTTTTCCAAACCAGCCGTCATCCAGAACCAGCATATCGATACCAAGGCTCCTTGCCTCTTTTGCCAGATTATATAAAGTCTCCCCTGTAAAATCAAAATATGCTGCCTCCCAGCTGTTTACCAGCACCGGACGAACCTCTGTCTTATATTTACCACGGCAGATATGGTGACGGATGCAGCTGTGCAGATTCTGGGAAAGGCGGTTCATTCCCTGATCTGTGTAGCTTAAGATCACCTCAGGTGCATAGAAGGTCTCCCCGGCTTCCAGCGGATACCGGAAGCACTCCTCCTGTACACCAAGGAGCATTCTTGTCTGATTGTACTGATCTTTAAGAACCTCACCCTGGAAATTTCCACTATATACAAAGGACATAGCATAGCAGCCTCCATGATCCTCTGTTGTGTCCTTCTCTGCCAGGATCATCATCGGATTATACTGATGGCTGGATGTGCCACGGACACTGCCGATCATCTGACTTCCATGAGCCACCGGTACTCTCTGCAGATTCCGCTCCATGGCATGTCTTCCGTAAAAAGTAAGCAGGTCATAATCTCCGTAAAGAAAATCCAGTTCTGCGGACATCACCTTGTTCACATAGATCTTCTCACTGCTCTGATTGCGGATATAGACGCTTCTTGTAATGATATCCAGTTCCGGAAGTACACCGTAAAGAAGCATGGCCTCCACGCCGGTAGCCGGATCCTCCAGTACGATCTCCAGAGTCTGTGCCTCATCATTATCCGCATAAACCGCCGGAAGCCCCGGAAGGCTGTATTTACCGTCACGGATAGTATAGTTCTTGTAACGCATATCACAGCTCATGCTTCCGTCACCGTTTTCCAGCATCAGTGATGCACTGCGGAAATCTCCGTTTCCGTAGCAGGAAAGCTCCTGTGGAAGAGAGTCCATGGAATAGGTTCTGTCTGTTCCCGCATCATAGGGATTTCCGGAAAATCCTCTGTCATAGTAGGTCAGAAGATAATCCATGCAGCCTTCTGCCTTTTTACCATAATAGAGATGAAGAAGAAATCCGTACTGATCCACCTGCATCTGATATGTAGTTTCTTTTGTCTGCAGGGTAAACGTTCTGTCTTTCTCGCAGTAGATGATTCCCATATGTGAATCCTCCTTTTTCTTGTGTTTTTATTTTACGGCACCGTTTACAACACCATTTAAAATGTGCTTCTGGCAGATCAGATAAAACAGAAGGATCGGAAGCAGTGCCAGCAGATAAGAGGCAAACGCAAGGTTATAGTTTGTTCCGAACTGAGTCTGGAAATTCAGCTGTGCCAGAGGTAATGTGGTTCCACCTGTAGATCCGGACATGATAACCAGTGGAGTCATAACGTCATTCCAGGTTCCAAGTGCTGTCAGAACTGCCACTGTGGCATGCATCGGCTTCATGATCGGAAAGATGATCTTCCAATATGTTTTCCAGGTGCTGGCTCCATCCACACAGGCCGCCTCCTCAAGGGCCATTGGAATGTTTGTCAGATATCCGGAATAAAGAAGCACGTTCATAGGCATATAAAATACCGTATAAAGAATGATCACACCGACTTTGTTATCAAGGCCCATCTCAGCAGTCTGCTTTACAAGCGGCATCATCAGGATAGCAAACGGAACAAACATACCGCTCACTACATAGAGATAGATAAATTTATAAAATTTACTTCTCTTGTTTCTGGCTATAGCATAACCTAAAAGTGAATGAATTACAATAGCAAGAACCACTGTGATCACAGTGATCAATACACTGTTTCCAAGAGAATGCCAGAAGTCTGTTACCTCCATAGCTTCCCTGAAATTGGCAAGACTGAATTTCTCTGGCAGAGACAGGATCCCGGCTACACTGTTGGTCATCTCTGTCGGCTGCTTGAATGCGATCACAATTGTCATATAAAGCGGAAATACCACTGTAATAAGGCCAAGGATCAGAAGGATCGTTACCGGCCAGTTCGCTTTTTCTCTTACTTTCGTTTTCATTACAGCTGCTCCTCCTTTTTCCCTGTGATAGTCAACTGCACTGCAGAAATGATCACGATCACAATAAAGAATATAACCGCATTAGCGCTCTGGAATCCAAACTGACCGCCACTCATACCATTGTTATAGATCAGATAGGAAATGGATTCTGTACTCTGTGCAGGACCACCCTTTGTCAAAGCCATGATCTGATCAAATACCATCAGGAAGTTTTTCACACAGAGAACCATGTTGATACTGAAAAACGGAACGATCAGCGGGAATGTCAGGTAACGGAACTTGCTGAATCCGGTAGCACCATCAATAGCGCCTGCTTCGTATACATCCTCCGGCACTGTCTGAAGACCGGAAATGTAGATGATCGTATTCATTGCAATGGACTGCCATGCACACACGATCACGATGGCAACCCATGCAAGGCTCGTACTGGAAAGCATGCTGGAAGACAATGTTTTATTTCCGATCATCTTTCCGAATGCAGGCAGGATATATGTAAAGAAATAATTGAAAATATATCCTACGACCAGTGCGCCAAGTACATTAGGAATAAAATAAGCTCCACGCATTGCACTCTTGAAACGGATCTTGCTGTTCAGTCCAAGTGCCAGGATCAGGCTGAGTACATTCGTTACGATAGTTGCCACGATGGCCAGCTTAAAGGTAAACAGATAGGAACCGCCAACACGGCTGTCTGTAAAAAGATCCTTATAGTTTCGAAGTCCTACCCAGTCATAGCTTCCATAGCCTTTAAAGTTCGTAAAGCTGTAGATCACACCCTTGATCAGAGGCAGTGTGTTAAAGCAGAAAAATAATGCCACGATCGGAATGGTGATCAGAAGAAAGGTCAGCTTTCTTCCACTCATAGATTTTTTTCCCATGATCAGTTCTCTCCTTCCCCGTTCTTCTCCTCATAGTCCTGTACTTTACGGATAATGTCACGGTTATATCTTGTCCAGTCTGTATCAAATTTTTTCAGGAATGCATCTTTATCCTTTTTCATCAGGAAGGTCTGGATCTGTGCATCCACAGCCATCTCTGTAGGATAATAATGATCCTGGTAATCGGCCATCCTTCCCTCTTCTATGTATTCCTTCATACCATCCAGAGTAGAGGGAAGTGTGAAATCACCCTCTTTACAGGGAACTGCCTTCTGGTCATCCAGATATGTCTGTATATTCTCATCCTCAAGAAGGAAATCCAGCACTTCATATGCAGCTTCCTTATTCTCACAGTCATCCATCACACAGAACTGAAGGTCAACTCCGGAATTCAGTTTGTTTTCTGACGGATCATCGCTTGCCGGTGTTACAAAAGAATCAATATCCATATCCGGATTTACACTCTGGATCTGTGGGATCGCATAGCTTCCGATGGGATACATGGCAGCCTCCCCTTTTGCAAAAGCGGTGCAGGCTCCATTGTAATCATAGGCAAAGGGATCATCCGGTCCATACTGGATAAGCTCCAGCATACGGTCTGCTACTTCCTTATACTCTTTTGCAAAAGTAGTGTTTCCCTGGTTTACCTGGCGGCATACATCGGCTGGTGCAAGATCTACCGCAATAGAATTCCACGGTGCAAGACAGGTCCAGGTATCTTTAAATCCGAAATAAAGCGGCTGGATACCTGCATCCTGAATTTCCTGGCAAAGGCTCATAAATTCATCCCATGTAGTCGGGATCTGCCAGCCATGCTCCTTGAAAAGCTCACGATTGTAAAGGATTCCGGCGGCATTGGCCACGTAAGGAACCGCATAGACTCCGTCTTCCGGAACGAATTCCAGCGCTTTATCAATTTCTTTATATGCATCTTTGATCGAATCCAGTCCCTGATAATCGGAAATATCCATCAGCATATCAGAATCAATAAAATTGGAAAAGTTAACATCGCCTCCGATTCCAATGATATCCGGATTATCCTCACGGATAAATCTTGTCTTCAATACAGTCATAGCATCGTTTGGTGATTCGATGGTAAGATGGATATCATCATGAGTGGCATTGAATTTTTCTTCCAGTTTTTCAAATGCCTTAACCGCTTCCGGTTTATACTGCACAAGTTCGATCTCTGTCTTTCCGCTGTCCTTTTTACCTGTGCCGCATCCGCTCAATGTAACGGAAGCTGCCATGGTAAAGGCAAGTCCCATACAGAGGATCCATTTACTTCTGTTGCGCATCTTGTAATGCTCCTTCCTTTTCCTTTTATTTGATAAGTCGGATATCACCCATTTAACTGATATGGCTATCCGGGCTCTCCAATACTTATTCTCTGGTTTCTTTTTTCTGAAAGCTATTTTAACATAGCTTTATGCTTGCATAAATAGCAGTGTTTTTCTTGTTTTATGCCAAAATACAATTTTTCTCTGTCTTCATTAAAGTCATCTAGCATTTTGATATATTTTACACCTATATCACTACTTTTATCTAAAATTAGTATATTCCGAATTTATCGAAAATCAACAAGTTTCTCGAGAAACTTAATTTTCTCACAAAGTTTTATCGATTATCCTTCTCTTTTTAGTATATTTTACAGGCTGTTTTTGTAATTGCATTTTTATACATATGTTGAAGTTCCCTGCTGTTTTAATATATAATGTTACTGAAACCAGACAAAATCATACGCCTAAAGGATAAAAATATGAATGACCTTCTCTTCTCCGTTTTTCCAAATGAAAACTTTGTTGATATCGGATTATACCAATACGGCTGGGAGCACTGCGCTCCGGCACATTCATTCGGCCCGGCAGCACGAAACCATTATATTTTTCATTATGTGATCTCCGGTACCGGAACTCTGATGGCAGACAATTCCGCAGGAGAGACCATCACCTATCAGGTAAAAAGCGGCCAGGGTTTCATGCTTTTTCCCGGTCAGATCAACACCTACATTGCAGATACCGACTTTCCATGGGAGTACACCTGGGTGGAATTTGATGGGCTCCGGGCAAAAGAGATCGTGGAAACTGCAGGTTTAAGTCCGGACCATCCGGTCTATCACAGCCACTCTGCAGATCTCCGCCAGAAAATGATGGAGGAAATGCTTTATATCAGCCATAATTCCCAGGAATCACCCTTTCATCTTATCGGACATACCTGGCTTTTTCTGGATTACTTTATGCGCTCTACGGAAACTGTCCGCATGAAACAGGATGGAAGTATCCGTGATTTTTATATCAAGGAGGCGCTCTCTTTTATTGAACAGAATTTCCAGAATGATATTTCCATTGAGGATATCGCAGCCTGCTGCGGCCTGAACCGAAGCTACTTCGGTAAGATCTTCCACGACACCATCGGACGTTCTCCCCAGGAATTCCTGATCAGCTATCGCATGACCAAAGCTGCAGAACTTCTTAAGATCACAGCCCTGTCTATCGCAGATATCGGAAATGCAGTCGGATATCCCAATCAGCTGCATTTTTCCCGGGCTTTCAAAAATGTATACGGAATGTCGCCAAGAAACTGGCGGATGAAAAACAGACTTATTGAAAAAAAGCCTCCGGCCAGAAAATAGCCGGAGGTTTTTTATTAAAAAATGTATTTACTTAAAATGTAAATTTATCAGCAAAGTATGCATCAAGCTCATCGATCTTCACACGTACCTGCTCCATAGTGTCACGGTCACGGACTGTAACTGCACCGTCATTCTCAGACTCAAAGTCATAAGTGATACAGAACGGAGTACCGATCTCATCCTGTCTGCGGTAACGTTTACCGATATTTCCACGGTCATCGTACTCACAGTTGTACTTCTTGGAAAGCTGCTGGTAGATCTTCTCAGCACCCTCGTTAAGCTTCTTGGAAAGCGGAAGCACACCGATCTTAACCGGTGCAAGTACCGGATGGAAATGAAGGACTGTACGGACATCGTTCTTCTCTTCATCCAGAACTTCCTCATCGTAAGCGCTGCAGAGGAAAGCAAGTACCATACGGTCTGCTCCAAGTGATGGCTCGATAACGTATGGGATATATTTCTGTTTCTTCTCATCATCAAAGTATGTGAGATCCTGGCCGGATACATTCTGATGCTGTGTCAGGTCATAATCTGTTCTGTCAGCGATTCCCCAGAGCTCACCCCAGCCGAATGGGAAAAGGAATTCCACATCTGTGGTAGCCTTGCTGTAGAAGCTCAGCTCTTCCTTATCATGGTCACGGTAACGAACCTCATCATCCTTAAGTCCGAGAGCACTCAGCCAGTCAAGGCAGAACTTCTTCCAGTATGCAAACCACTCAAGATCTGTATCCGGCTCGCAGAAGAACTCAAGCTCCATCTGCTCGAACTCACGGGTACGGAATGTGAAGTTACCCGGTGTGATCTCGTTACGGAAGGATTTACCGATCTGGCCGATACCAAACGGAATCTTTTTACGAGATGTTCTCTGTACGTTCTTGAAGTTTACAAAAATACCCTGTGCAGTCTCCGGTCTTAAATATACAGTATTCTTGGCATCTTCGGTAACACCCTGGAATGTCTTGAACATCAGGTTAAACTGACGGATATCTGTGAAGTTGTGTTTACCACAGCTCGGACATCCTACCTCGTGTTCTTTGATGAAGTCCATCATCTTCTCCTGGGACCATGCATCTACGCTTCCCTCAATGGCAATGTCATGCTCTGCACAAAAGTCCTCAATGAGCTTATCTGCACGGAAACGCTCGTGGCACTCTTTACAGTCCATAAGAGGATCAGAAAATCCGCCAAGATGTCCGGAAGCGATCCATGTCTGCGGGTTCATAAGGATCGCACAGTCAACACCTACATTGTACGGAGACTCCTGAATGAATTTCTGCCACCATGCACGTTTTACGTTATTTTTAAGCTCTACACCGAGATTTCCATAATCCCATGTGTTTGCCAGGCCGCCGTAGATCTCGGAACCCGGGTAAACAAATCCTCTGGCTTTTGCAAGAGCTACGATCTTTTCCATTGTCTTTTCCATGATTTCTCTCCTCTTGACTTGCAGCTGTTCCGCCAAATGCGTCCGGAAAGCTCCGGAAAAAGCTGCTTTTTTACATTTTTGGTCTTATTATACTAGTATCCTCATGATTTTTCAAGGATATTTCCATTTGCATTGCATCCTGTCCTGCTTTTGAAAAATAAATCGTTACGGTTATTCCGCAGCCGGCAGTGATCTATCTCATCAATTCCAGGATCTCCAGACTTTTAAACCGCTTGTCTGTATTCAGCTCCGTATACCGGTAAATGTGGCGTTCCAGTTCCCGCAGCACATCATCCCGCACTGTAAACGTATACAGCTTTGCCAGGGGGGACACGGCTATGTAGCGCATGGCATACAGGGCAGCCGCTGAGATCCGTTTCCTGTCCATGGCCATCCTACTGCAGTCCGCACACAGGATTCCATGCTCGTCCTGGGAGAAAAAAAGTTCTCCGGTTTCTTCCTCCATAAGCTCTCTCCCGCAGCCCGCACACTGGAACAGCTGCGGCATCACGCCCTGGATCACCATAGTCCGCAGTTCATAGATACAGCGCACCAGCCGGTCTTCTATATGAGGATTCAAAATGGCTTTGATGGTCACATAGAGAAGATTCATCATCTCCTTCTCATCCGTTCCCTCTTTGCCAAAATAATCTGCCAGCTCCAGAAAATAATATCCATAGTAAACCCCCGGCTGCCGGGTGGCCAGCTCCACAAAATGATGTTGCACGCTGACCTGGTTCAGATTATAGCTTGTCCTTCCCTCATAAAGAGTAAAGCTTCCGAATACAAACGGGTTAGCTGCTGCCATGAACGGACTGTTCTGCCGTCTCGCTCCCTTGGCAAAAGCGGAGATCTTCCCCCTCTCTCTTGTGAGAAGGACGATCCGCTTGTCATAATCCCCTACCGGCATGGCAGAAAGTACCACTCCCTGTACGGTAATCAGATCACTCATTTTCAGATTTCTTTCTTATCATATCCAAAGTTCTTGATCAGGAAATCACTGTCTCTCCAGTTCTTAGTCACCTTGACCCAGAGCTTTAGGTTTACCTTTGCTTCCAGCATACGCTCCAGCTCATAGCGGGCATTGCTTCCGATCTTTTTCAGCATGGCACCCTGTTTTCCGATGATGATGCCTTTGTGGGAATTACGCTCGCAGATGATGGTCGCATCAATATCTATAATGTTGCTTCTTCCCGGACGTTTCTTCATCCGGTCAATGGCAACGGCGATTCCGTGAGGGATCTCCTCATCCAGTGCATGCAGAGCCTTCTCACGGATGATCTCTGCGGCGATCTGGCGCTGAGGCTGGTCGGTAACTGTATCTTCATCATAGAACATCGGTCCGTACGGAAGATATTTGAAAATACTTGGAATGATATCCTGTGTGTTTTTTCCGCGGAGGGCAGAGCAAGGAATGATCTCTGCAAAATCACAGATCTTACGGTAGGTATCGATCGCAGGAAGAAGCTCTTCTTTTTTTACCGTATCGATCTTGTTGATGATGAGAATCACAGGAACTCCAACCTTCTGCAGCTGCTCGGCAATGTGGCGCTCTCCCGCACCTACGAACGTGGACGGCTCCACCAGCCACATAATGGCATCTACTTCCTTCAGGGTTCTCTCCGCAACCTGTACCATGTATTCTCCAAGCTTATTTTTTGCCTTGTGGATACCCGGTGTGTCCAAAAATACGATCTGTCCCTCATCACAGGTATACACGGTCTGTATCTTGTTTCTGGTTGTCTGTGGCTTGTTTGATGTGATGGCGATCTTCTGTCCGATAAGATGGTTCATCAGCGTGGATTTTCCAACATTCGGTCTTCCGATGATTGCAACAAAGCCTGATCTAAAATTATTATCCATTCTTTATCCTCTCATAATCCTTTCACAGCCTGCTATCCCATTTAACGGACAGCAGGCTTTGTTTCTCCTCAGCCGATCAGTGGCTTCACTTCCATGAATACATCTTCCGCCTTCTCTATTGCAGTCTCACTTCCTACTACGCAGATCTGATCATCGGAAAGTACTGCTTCTACAAGAGCTGCCAGTTTCTGGATATCCTCCTTCTGCGCTCCGAGGATCTGATTTCTTTCCTTCTGGAGCATATCCTCTGTAACATTGGAGAAATATGCGGTTTTTGAGATACTTCCCTGCATCTGCGGAGTTCTCGGCACATCCTTGTTGCTGATCGTTCCGATGATATATTTTGTCATCTCACGCTCGTCTGCCTCAAAGGCACGGATATAATCCGGCACTCCCTGGTATACTTCCAGGGTTCTCTTTAGATGGGGGTCACGGTAGGATACCAGGAAGCTCTCTCCGTTTCTCTTAAAGCCACTCATGCAGCCATACGCTCCACCCTTTACACGAAGGTTGATCCAGAGATAATCGTAGCTTAAGATCACTTTCAGGATCTCCAGTGCACCGGTATACTCCAGGCCTTTTTTGCGGAAGTTTCCATTCTGTGCCACATACTGGACCTGGCCGGAGGTCTTGAAGGCTTCGTTTTTCTTTATGCAGGGGGCCTGCTTCACAGGCTCCGGCTTCTGTCCGTTAAACAAGACTTTTTTGATCCCGGCAGCCTGTGCTTTTACTACATCCAGAGATTCTCTCTCTCCGGTATAGCTTACACAGAAATTCTCCGGACGAAGTACCTCTTCCATCACCTTACGGAGATTTTTCACGATCTCATCCTTGCAGCTGTCAAAATCCTTCTCCAGTTTTTCGATAAACTGATAATATCCGATTCCTGCCATCTCATCCTGGAATGCCGCCATCGGAGATGCGTAGGAAGCACCACGGAGAACGGCGGTGGAATGGCCTGCACTTGCAAGGCTGGCCTGGGCTCTGGATCTCACTCTGGCAATGATCTCGTAGAGACGTTTGGTGTCATCCAGCTTCGAAGTTGTAAGAACCTCCCGGATCATGGAAAACATGAAATCCATCTCCGGATATAACGCTTTTCCTCTTACGGCAAACATGGCACGGAATGCATCGGTATCCTGGGCATCATCAAAAACCTCTATCCCATAGGCAATACCGCCGGTTCTCGCATTCACTTCATTAAACAGCTCGCCATACGTGTAATTCTCCGTATCCACTGCACCAAGCACAGATTTCAGAAGTCCCAGATAATGGACTGTATCAACATCAAAGTCATGGATCTCAAAAAGAAGATCCGCATAACCGATACCATTGGTGCACACATCATGATACAGAAACAAGCTGTCCTCCACATGGTGCTCCTCGTTTGTCAGCCCTGTGATCTCTTTTTTGATGTCTTCTCTGGAGAGCATGGGGATGCAGGTCAGCGCTTCCGGAGCTTCCTCCGCTTCCTGATAAGCCTCCAGCGCTTTGGTATTCTCTACCATCCGGGTAAGCTCTTCATCAGAAAGGCTCTTTCTGTAATTCTCCAGCTTTTCTTCCAGTTCCTTATCCCTCTTTGCTGCAAGGCCCTTCTCCGGTACCAGGGAAAGGATCGCACCATGAGTGTTGCCCAGAAGATATTTTCGGATCAGCTCCTCAAAATATCCCTCTTCCAGGGCTTTCTTAAGGAACTCAAAGCCCTCCAGAAGCTGCACCTCACAGAACGGCTTCGTATCATCATAAAGCCAGCTGCTTAAAATATCCAGGCCATACATCAGCCCCTTCGGATAGGAAGAAAAATCTGCTTCGCGGAAACGGAATTCATAGTAATTGATTCCGGCTGTTACCGCCTTTTTGTCGATGCCTTCCTCTGCGATCTTTGTGAGAGTGTCACGGATCACCTTTATGAATTCCTCTTTCCGACTTAAGTTTGCTCCCTTTGCCACAATGGAGAAATAGGTCTGCTTGATACCGTCCTCAAAGGAGCCGTAGATATCTTTGCCGATCTTTGCATCCAAAAGTGCCTGCTTCAGTGGTGCACCCGGTGCGCTTAAGAGAGCATAATCCAAAACCTCGAAAGCAAGACTCAGGTTGATATCTGCCGCTTCACCCACAACCATATTGTAGGAAAGATAGGTGTTATCCTCTTCTCCCTCATCCTCTGATACCGGATAAGACTTCTGGATGTCCTTTACCTGAGCAAAGGCTTCCTGATCCCGGATCTCGGAATCAATGACAAGAGAATCAAAGGCAGACAGATAATGGCTGTCAAGAAATTCCAGCTTCTCCTCCATATCCATGTTTCCGTAGAGATAGATAAAGCTGTTGGACGGATGATAGTACTGTCTGTGGAAATCCAGAAATTCCTCATAGCTGAGATCCGGAATATTTACAGGATCTCCGCCGGACTCACAGCCATAGGTTGTATCCGGGAACAGCGAATTCATGATCTCTCTCTCCAGAACATCATCCGGTGAGGAAAAAGCACCCTTCATTTCATTGTAAACGACACCGTTGTATTTCAGCGGGCCTTCTTTTTTCTCCAGATGGTAGTTCCAGCCTTCCTGACGGAAGATCTCTTCTTTTTTGTAAATATTCGGATAGAATACCGCATCCAGATATACATGCATCAGATTCTGGAAATCCCGGTCATTACAGCTTGCTACCGGGTAGCAGGTCTTATCCGGATAGGTCATGGCATTAAGGAAGGTATTAAGAGAACCTTTTACCAGCTCCACAAAAGGATCCTTAAGCGGAAATTCCCTGGAGCCGCACAGTACGCTGTGTTCCAATATATGAGCAACACCTGTGCTGTTTTTCGGCGGTGTACGGAATGCAATGTTAAAAACCTTATTCTCATCACTATTCTCGATGAGCATCACTCTGGCTCCTGTTTTTTTGTGTCTCAGAAGCCATCCTTTTGAATGAATATCCTGAAGCTCCTCTTCCTTCAGGACTTCATATGCGTTCAGATGATTGGGATTCATAAAATAGTAACCTCCTGAATGTTTCTCTTCACACCCGACATGGATCTTCGTTCAAAAAATCTCAGAATATTTTATCGGATGCATGGCAACAAAAGGCTGCCTGAGTAGTCAGACAGCCTGAAACGGAAGCTCTCCGGCCTCCTAAATGTTTCCTTCGTTGGGATAATACTGCCTGTAGATTTCTCTGGCAGCTCTTGTGATGATTCCAAGCTCAGCTTCCATTCCAAGATTAGCCGGAAGCTCCACAGCTGTTTCCCTGATGTCTCTCTGGACCTTGGCCTTCGCACTGTCCTCCTTGATGTGGATCAGGCCGAAAATCGTTGTGTTATAGGATTTATCTGTCTGACAGAGATCCATGTAGACCAGAACCAGATGACAGCATTCCCGGTAAAGAAGCTCCTCATAAAGGCCGCCCCTTTCCTGGAGCTCCTGAAATTTCAGCTTCTTAAGATACTTGCCTATCTCTTTCTTCGCACTTCTTGTACCAAAGAATCTGGAAGCGGAATTCCGGTTAAACTCCATGGTCATCCAGAGACCGAGATAACCGTCTGCCCTGGTATCACCAGTCTCAGCTTTATCGCTGTAACGGATCTCCCAGAGTTCCTTGCGGATCCTGTTTTCTTCTGGTTCTTCTCCTGCTGCAATGGACTGCTCCAGAAGCTTCAGGCGCTCCATGGGATCTTTCTCTCTATAGTATTTCGCAATTGTTGGTGTATCCATTCATTCTTCCTCCTGATATCTGAATATTATATCAGACAACCTGCCAAAAATACACCCCTATCTGTGATTTCGAAGCTTTTTCCCAGGGCTTTTCACTTTTTTTCCGCGGTTATCACATAGATATACATTGCGGATATACCACAGGGTCTTATCCTCTCCGTATTTATCCAGGATCCGGAGAAGTCCCTCCAGCTCTTTCTTTGTCTGTGGGTGGATAAACCACAGCTTCTCCTTGCTTTTCAGAAAATACTGCAATGGTTCATGATAGGTATATTCCTCTCCCAGATAGTTTCTGGATGCACTGATCCGGTCCATGACCATTTCCGCCACATATTTTCTGGGCATTCTGGCTCCCATGATCACATGCTCACCGTCAAGGGAATAGTCTACCCAATGTTCAAAATGGTGTCTGTTTCTTCCCTTATGGTGCAGCCAGGACATGGATACGCCGGTTGCCTCACGTTCCGCGTTGTTGGGGCTTCTTGTCCCCTGATAATATTTACAGCCTACCAGAAATTCCGTCGGGGAATATTTGGACAGGTCATGAAGCAACCCCTGCTTATATAACCCGATACGAAAACAATATTTCATCACCAGAAGCTTATGCCTCGTGATGGTCCTGAAGTGCAGCCACAGGTGCCATGATCGCATCTTTCTCCGCCTCCTGTCTGCCCAGCAATACCACAATGGCGCGGGGGCCTATTTCGATTGATTTTTTATATTCTTCTTCCTCCTCCAGACAGAATCCTGTTCCGTGAAGAGAGGTATCTGCAATTTTTTTCCAGCACATGCCTTCCGGGAGATTGGGCAGAGCAAGGCTCCGGTTTTCCCAGTGGAAATTATAGCCGATGTAAATAAAATCATCTTCTGCAGCCTCCAGATCCTCTTTTTCCCTTGCATAGGCTCCGTAGTACATCATACCAAGAAGCCTGCTGGTATTCTCATAGCTCAGATACCAGGCACGTTCCCCGTGAAGAGACACATCCGGGAACCCCTTGGTCAGATAATCTACCCCTTTCAGTTCCACCGGCATATGAAGAACGGGATGGGCCTTACGAAAAGCAATGGCATCCTTTACAAATTCCCTCAGTCCCTGGTTTCTGGAAAGGCCCTTCCAGTCTGTCCAGCCGGTAGCATTATCCTGACAGTAGGCATTATTGTTTCCGCTCTGGGAATTGCCGAATTCATCACCGTGATAGATCATGGGAACACCCTGACTCAGCAGCATCATCAGAAAGGCATTTTTGATCTGGCGTTCCCTCATCTGACGGACGGAAACCTTACGGGTAGGGCCTTCCACACCACAGTTCCAGGAATAATTATAGCTGCTTCCGTCCTGATTGCCTTCGCCATTGGCCTCGTTATGTTTATAATTGTAGCTCACCAGGTCATTCATGGTAAATCCGTCCTGGCAGACCATGTAATTGATCACTCCATGATTCTCGCTGTTATGACGGATATGCCATGCTGCAGCCTCCACCATACCTTCATCGCTTTTCAGGAAACGGCGCATATCCTGGAAAAAATTCATATTGCTCTCCGCTCCGCAACGTCTAGCCGGAAGCTTTCCTCTGTAAAAATGATCAAAATCAAAGCCCTGGAAGATCAGTTTTGCTCCGGAAAGGATTCCATCCCGAAGAAGCATCTCCCGGTTAAAGCCCTCTCCCAGCACATGAAATCCATCTACATGGTAAAAATCTCTCCAGAACTGCAAAGCTCGAAGAGCCATCAGGCTGTCTGTTTCCTCCGGAAAATAGAATTCCATGATACAGGCAATGCCGTTCTTGTGCAGTTCCCGGATCAGATACCGAAATTCCTGCTCCGGTTCTCTGGTGCTGCAGTAAGCACTCTTCGGGCTGAAATAAAAGCCGGATGCATAGCCCCAGTAATTCACTACATTTTCCTTTCGACGGGTCTTGATGTGTTCACTGCCTTCCTTCGGTTTATTGATCGGAACCTCACAGAATTCATAGGCAGGCATCAGTTCAATGGCATTGATCCCAAGTTCTTTCCAGTAAGGGATCATCTCTGTCAGGCCAAGAAAAGTCCCCTTATGGGAAACCATCTTTCTGGCAAGCTTCGTATAACCACGGACATGAAGCTTGTACAGGATCATATTTTCATATTCTACTGCCGGTGCAGTTTCATTTTCCCAGCCGGAAACATTCTCATTAAGGAAGCGACAGCGGACCTCCTTTTCCGGATCGTAAGGTACTCCGAAATGCTCTCTCCCGTGAAGTCCGTATGCATACGGATCCTGCACGATCTCACCGTCTATTTTATAATTATATTCAAACTCCTTCAGAGAAGCACTGCACAGCTTCAGCGCCCACACACGTCCTGTATGGAAATCCTTTGGAAAAACAATCTCCACCGGTGCGGCAGCTCCTCTTTTTTTATATAAAAGCAGGGACACTTCGGAATCCTCCGATGCCTCCACTGCAAAATTATAACCGCCCTCCATTCTGTTGGCTCCAAGTATCAGCGGCTGACCTTTTTCCACTCGACCTAATCTGCGGCTTGCCAAGGCAACTCCTCCTTTTCTCTTTTTATTATTCAAATCCATGGAAATCCGTTTCACCGGATCCGTCACAGATCAATATCCAGCTCAACCGGGCAATGATCAGATCCCATGATCTCTCCGTGGAT
Source organism: Blautia sp. SF-50 (assembly GCF_900101315.1). Lineage (NCBI taxonomy): Bacteria > Bacillati > Bacillota > Clostridia > Lachnospirales > Lachnospiraceae > Blautia > Blautia sp. SF-50. Next base: position 137,210 of record NZ_FMUW01000003.1, on the reverse strand, counting down.
CTTCGCATCCTGAAGCTTTTCTTTCAGGGAAGGGGAAACAAGGAAATAGTCGATACGCCAGCCGGCGTTCTTCTCTCGTGCACGGAAACGATAGGACCACCAGGAGTAAACTCCCTCTTTATCCGGATAAAAATAGCGGAATGTATCAATAAAGCCACTCTCAAGGGCTCTGGTAAAGCAGGCTCTCTCTTCATCCGTAAAGCCTGCATTTTTGCGGTTGGTCTTCGGGTTCTTGAGATCGATCTCCTGATGTGCCACATTAAGGTCGCCACAGCAGATCACCGGTTTCTTTTCCTGCAGTTTCAGAAGATAAGCCAAAAAATCCTCTTCCCATTTCATACGGTATTCCAGACGGCGGAGCTCGCTCTGGGAGTTGGGAGTATATACAGTCACAAAATAATACTCTTCGAATTCCAGTGTGATGACACGTCCTTCTTTATCATGCTCCTCTATCCCGATCCCGTAAACTGCAGACAATGGCTCCCTCTTTGTAAAAATGGCTGTACCTGAATAGCCTCTGCGATTTGCGTAGTTCCAGTACTGATGATATCCGGGAAGTTCCAGTTTCACCTGTCCCTGCTGGCATTTCGTCTCCTGCAGACAGAAAATATCCGCATCCAGCTCATGAAAGCGTTCCTCAAAGCCCTTGGTGATACAGGCCCGGATCCCATTTACATTCCAGGAAATAAATTTCATATTTTTATATTTTCTCCTCATTTTTTCGTCATATTTTTATTATATCTCACATTGTCGGATTAAGCAAAAAATATTTTGAAAGTTTTCTCAGGCTCTCAAATATTTTGTTGCTGTTCTACGTCATATCTGTTAAAATGTTCTCTATATCATGCAGAGCTGCCCTCTTATTTACAGGCAGCAGCAGAACGGAGGATTTTTTTATGAGTGATGAATTTAACAAAAGCGGATGTGCACCAAGCGACTGCGCTTCCTGCACAGCTAACTGTGAAAGCAGGGTAGATGAAGCACATCATACCATCACCCTGACTATGGATGATGATACTGAGGTAGAATGTGCCATCCTTACTATTTTCCCTGTAGAGAACAAAGAATATATCGCACTTCTCCCACTGGATGAGAACGGCCAGAATGAGACCGGTGAGGTTTATCTCTACAGCTTCTCCCGCACAGCAGACGGCGATCCGATGCTGGCAAACATTGAAGATGATGAAGAGTACGACGCTGCCGCAAATGCCTTTAACGCAGTCGTGGAAAAAGCACGTGCAGACGAGGAGGCAGACGCACCTCTCAGCTAAACAGTGCATTTATCGGAAAGCAGTAACTACACAAAACAAGCCCGGAAAATCGGATGTATGTGGTCTTCACACCTCCGCCTTCCGGGCTTTTGTTTTATTTTGTGGTACTTCCGAAGCCGCCGTTTCTTACTGCATCTGCATCGTCATCCACGGTGATTCCGTATTCCACAAAGATCCCCTGCATAAAACCGGTTCCTGCCGGGATCTGGATCGTTTTATCTTCTCTTGTATCGTTAGTCAGCTTGGCAAAGATATGACCTTCGTTGTCAGAAAAGAAATAGTCGCTGTCAATGATCCCCACGGTGTTATTCAACTGCAGCCGGAATTTAAATCCCAGTCCGCTTCTCGGATAACATTTCAGAACCCAGCCCTCTTCCATCTCTACACGGATACCAGTCGGTATCTTTACGATCTCACCTGGCTTCATGGTCACATCCACAGGTGCATAAAAATCATATCCTGCACTTCCGGTCGTAGCTCTCTTCGGAAGCTTCAGACTGTCGTAGATATTCCGGATCTCCTCTTCTGAATACTGTTCAAAGGTATCCTTCCAGTCCTTTGCAAACTGTTCAAAACTTACCTTGTGAAATTTCGCAATTCTTTTCATTTTTCGTTCCACTCCCAATAGGTAATTTCAAAAAAACCTCTGATCACTCCGTGTACAGAACCACACGGTTCTCACGAAGTGACGCCTGTACATCGATCACCCTCTGATTTGAGGAGCCTTTCCATTTCAGACGAACCTCTTTCTTGTCCACCTGAAATTCCCCGTCCACGCATACATCCAGATAATGGATGATCTCGTACTGCTGGATTTCTTCCCAGAGAGAACCCGTATACAGCCAGATCGTCTTATCCGGATACTTCTCTCTGATCTCTCTTGCAAGAGCTGTTACCTCAGCGATATTGGAAGGATGCAGAGGATCGCCTCCTGAAAAGGTGATCCCGCTGATATAATCCTTGTCCAGCTCTGCAAATATCTCAGCTCGCTCGCTGTCCGTAAAGGGCAGACCTCCATTCGGATCCCAGGTAATGGGATTCTGGCACTCCCGGCAGCCGTGTGAACAGCCGGCTACCCAGAGCACTACACGAAGTCCGTCTCCGTTTAACATATCGTCCTTGGTAATATTGTGGTATCTCATCATTTATGCTTCTTCCGGTACATCCTTCATGCTGAAGCTGATTCTTCCCATCTTGTCCTTGCCAAGGCAGATAACCTTAACTTTGTCGCCAAGTGTAAGAACATCCTCAACACGGTTGATCCTCTGTTTGGAGATCTTGGAAATGTGTACCATTCCCTCCTTGCCCGGTGCAAACTCAAGGAATGCGCCAAACTCTTTGATGCTGACTACGCGTCCTGTAAAGATCTGTCCTGCCTCAAACTCGGTAGTGATGATCTCGATCATACGTTTTGCTTCATCCATACCCTTCTGGTCGGTTCCGCAAATGGAAACTGCGCCGTCATCTGTGATATCGATCTTCACACCTGTACGCTCAATAATGGTGTTGATAGTCTTTCCTCTCTGACCTACAACATCACCGATCTTCTGCGGATCGATCTGGATCTGGATGATCTTCGGAGCAAACTCTCCTACTGTTGTACGAGGCTTGTCAATACATTTCTCCATAACTTCTGTCAGGATATATTCTCTTGCCTCTTTTGTTCTGCGGATCGCTTCCTCAACAATCGGTCTTGTAAGACCATGGATCTTGATATCCATCTGGATCGCTGTGATTCCGTCATGTGTTCCGGCTACCTTGAAGTCCATATCTCCGAAGAAGTCCTCAAGGCCCTGGATATCTGTAAGAACGATGTAATCATCGTCTGTTTCACCTGTAACAAGTCCGCAGGAAATACCTGCAACCGGTTTTCTGATCGGTACACCGGCAGCCATCAGTGACATGGTAGATGCACAGATACTTGCCTGGGATGTGGAGCCGTTGGACTCAAATGTCTCAGATACGGTACGGATTGCATATGGGAATTCTTCCTCTGTAGGAAGTACCGGTACCAGTGCTCTCTCAGCAAGTGCTCCGTGACCGATCTCACGACGTCCCGGTCCTCTGGAAGGCTTGGTCTCACCTACAGAGTAGGACGGGAAGTTGTAGTGGTGCATATATCTCTTGGATGTCTCAAACTCATCCAGTCCGTCAAGACGCTGTGCCTCTGTAAGAGGAGCAAGTGTAGTAACGGTACAGATCTGAGTCTGTCCTCTTGTGAACATGGCAGAACCATGAACTCTCGGGATGATATCTGTCTCTGCAGCCAGCGGACGGATCTGTCTGATCTCACGTCCATCCGGACGTTTATGATCTTTGAGGATCATCTTGCGGACAGTCTTCTTCTGGTACTGATATACAGCCTCACCGAGAACGGCAAGCCATTCCTCATTGTCTGCAAAAGCTTCTTTCAGCTTATCAGTGATCTCGCTGATGTTATTCTCACGTGTCTGCTTGTCATCAGAGAATACGGCAACCTCCATCTCTTCCGGAGGAACGATCTTCTTGATCTCATCAAAAAGCTCCTGAGGTACTGCACAGGACTCGTAGGAATGTTTCTCTTTTCCGCACTCTGCTACGATCTGGTCGATGAATTTGATGATCTCCTGGTTCACTTCATGAGCCTTGTAGATAGCCTCGATCATCTTATCTTCCGGGATCTCATTAGCTCCGGCCTCAATCATGATAACCTTCTCTCTTGTAGAAGCAACCGTAAGCTGAAGATCAGAAACTGCCTTCTGTGCAAGTGTCGGGTTGATGATAAACTCGCCGTCGATCATACCAACCTGTGTGGTTGCGCATGGACCGTCAAATGGGATATCAGAAATACAGGTTGCAATGGAAGAACCAAGCATAGCCGGGATCTCCGGATTGCATTCCGGATCAACAGACATAACCATATCTACCAGAGTTACGTCATTTCTGTAATCCTTTGGAAACAGCGGACGCATCGGACGGTCGATAACACGGGATGTAAGGATTGCATGCTCGCTTGCCTTACCCTCTCTCTTGTTGAATCCTCCCGGGATCTTTCCTACTGCATACATCTTCTCCTCATACTCAACACTTAACGGGAAGAAATCGATTCCTTCTCTTGGCTCTTTGGATGCGGTAGCAGTAGCAAGGACTGTAGTATCACCATAGTGCATAAGAGCAGCACCATTGGCCTGTTTCGCTACACGTCCGATATCTACAGTCAGTGTTCTTCCTGCAAGTTCCATGGAATAACTTTTGTACATATTCGTTCTCCTTTTCTTATTATATTAATATCTGACAGGAGCCCGAAACAACTGAAAAGACCACTTCCTTTGAAAAAGATCTCGACCGGAAATGGGCTTTTCAGTAGTCTCGGAAATCACTCCTGCGGTAATTCCGTCTGTGTTTATCACACATGTTAAAATGGGGCGGATGGAATCATCCGCCCCTCCCGTAGCAATTATTTTCTTAAACCTAATTTCTCAATCAGTGCACGGTATCTTTCGATGTCTGTTTTCTTAAGATAAGCAAGAAGGCCACGTCTCTGACCTACCATTTTCAGAAGACCTCTTCTGGAATGATGATCTTTGTGGTGTGTTTTAAGATGCTCTGTGAGCTCCTGGATTCTTGCTGTAAGAACTGCAACCTGAACCTCCGGTGAACCTGTGTCACCCTCTGTTCTTGCATACTCTTTCATGATCGCTGTTTTCTTTTCTTTAGAAATCATTATTGTTTCCTCCTTGAAATTTTAATTAAACGCCGGGTATTAAGAAGTGGTCGGAGTCTCCGGCTTCTGAATACTGGCTTTTTTCACCTCGAACAGTATAGCACACGGTTTCTGACCTGTAAACTGTTTTTTCGAAAAGTTTTTCCCGAAAGTTTTTATTTTTCGAGGCTGCGGAAATAAGCCTTTCCCTTTTCTGCATCCTTCAGGAGCTGCTGCTTCAGTGCTTCTATGGACGAAAAGCGCTTCTCCGGTCTGGAATAATGAAAGAATTCCACTCTGCAGGGCTCTCCGTACAGATCCTCTTCACAGTCAAAAAGATAGGTCTCAACACCCAGGAATTTCTCTCCTATGGTTGGTTTATATCCTACGTTTGTGATCCCGCAAAGGGTTCTGTCCTTAAAATGGGACACTGTATCATAAACGCCATTTGGCGGCATCAGCTTTTCTTTTGCAGGAACGATATTAGTAGTGGGAAGAAGGACCTTATGTCCCATTCCTCTTCCATGTTCGATCACACCGTCCACAAAAAAGGGGATTCCCAGCAGATCATTAACCTTTTCCATATTTCCCTTTTTCAGTTCCTCACGGATAAATGTACTGCTGATCTTTCTGCGGCCTTCCATTTCTTTCGGAACAACATCCACAGTAAAGCCAAGCTTCCTTCCCATAGTCTCCAGAAGCTGTGGTGTTCCCTTGCGTTCATACCCGAACCTGAAATCTTCTCCCACTGCAACATGCTCCGCCTGAAGATCTCCCACCAGGATCTCTTTAACAAAGGTTTCTGCCTTCATATGACGGATCCGGTTATCCAGCGGACATTCGATCAGCACATCCACGCCTGCTTTCTCAAGAAGCTGACATCGTTCCTCTTTTGTAAAGATCATCTGACTGCCGATGCCAAGAGAAAAAAGGACTGTCTGCAGACCTTTTTCTTTCTGTTCCAGGATCTTCTCCACCAGTTTCTGGTGTCCACGGTGTATGCCGTCAAATTTTCCAAGTGTCACCGCACTCTTTGAAAGGCGCGGAAATTCTCCGTCGATCTTCAAGTATTCCATATCTTCTGCTGCTCCTGCAAGTTTTTATAAAATGTCATACAAAAAACATGCGGATGGGTACGTATTTCTGTTTTCTTTCATCCCAGCCGTATATTCCTGTGAAATTTCCGCTGCTTTTATACATCCGGACTTTTTCTTCCCTGCTGCCTCCCTGTACCAGTTCTTCCGGAAGCGGGTTTCCGTTATTGAGAAGTCTGTCTCCCTCCGGTGTACAGGTAAGGACCGGATACATGGAAAGTACATCCTCGATGGAAACAAGCTTTTCCCCGATGGTCCCATCGGCAACCGCCTCCTCCACCTGGGAAAGTGTCATGCTCTCTTCCAGAGTGAAATTTCCGGACCTGGTCCGAAGCAGCTCTTCCATGGCTCCGCCGCAGCCTAATTTTTCTCCGATGTCATTGCAAAGTGTACGGATATAGGTGCCCTTGCTACAGGTAACGCTTATGCGTACCAGCGGAAGCTCCATATCCAGTATCCTTATCTCATAAAAAACCACAGGGCGCGGCTTACGCTCTATGGTTTTTCCTTCTCTGGCCAGTTCGTAAAGCTTCTTTCCGTTTACCTTCAGAGCCGAATACATAGGAGGGATCTGCAGCTGTTCTCCCACAAAGGATCCCACTGCCTCACGGACTTCCTCTTCCGTGACGGTCACAGGTTTCTCAGAAAGAACAGCTCCGGTCATGTCCTGGGTATCTGTGGAAACTCCCAGCCTTAAAACCGCCTCATATGTTTTTTCTTTTTCTGTAAGAAGCTCCACCAGCCGGGTCCCCTTGCCCAGTGCAACAGGAAGTACTCCCTCTGCTGCCGGATCCAGAGTCCCAGTATGGCCAATCTTTTTCATGTGGAGAATCCCACGCAGCTTTGCAACAACATCATGAGAGGTATAACCTTTTTCCTTTCGGATCACAAGTATTCCGTCCATGATCTTATCTTTACTCCTCTGCAAGCTGTTTTTCAATTTCAGCAGTAAGGTTATTGATCACATCGTACATGGAGCCCTGCATATCACAGCCGGCTGCACGCACATGTCCGCCGCCTCCGAAAAATACGGCAATCTTGCTTACATCCACCTTACCATTGGAACGGAGAGATACCTTAAAGAGCTGCGTCTGCATCTCATAGATAAAGATCGCAACCTCCACACCAGCAGTCAGACGGAGCTGGCTCACGATTCCCTCCAGATCCTTTCCTTCCACACTGTAGAAATCCATCTCCCGTTTTTTCAGATATCCGACCACACACTTACCGCCCTGAAGGAGAATACTCTCTGCTAGGACACGTCCCATGACCTGATTCTGAAGATATGTTTTCTGGTAAAAGGACTCATCGATGATCCTGCTGAAATCAAATCCTGTTTTCATCAGTTCTCCGGCGATCCTCATGGTTTCCGGTGTTGTGGAAGAATACTGGAACACGCCGGTATCATGTGCCATTCCTGTATAAATAGGAACCGCAATAGAACGATCGATCTTGTCTGAATCCAGAAGTCCGTAAAGAACTTCGCTGGCAGAGCTGATCTCGCCTCTTACATGATTGACATCCGCAAATCCGTTATTGCTCACATGATGATCAATGCAGGCTGTCTTTTTTGCTGCATCGAAATATTTCCGAGCAACAGCAAGCCTGTCCAGTGCGCTGACATCACAGGTGATAAAAAGATCATACACCTTATCTTCTTCTGCTTCTGTCTTAACCTCATCCATTCTGTCAATGTAATCAAATACAGGTTTCCGGTCTTCCAGATAAACATCTGCTTCTATATCAGGAAAATATTTCCGGATATAGAGATACAGAGCCATACAGGAACCAATGCAGTCTCCATCCGGACGGATGTGACCGCCAATGCCAACGGTTTTTACATTTTCCAGTATTTCTGAAATGTTTTTCATTTTTTCCACCTATTCCTCTGTTTCCATCCCACTCATTACGTCATTGATCTTCTTTGACATATTTACACCATATTCAATAGACTCATCCAGAACAAAACGGATCTCCGGTGTATTGCGGAGATTCAGTCTTCTGGCCAGTTCTCTCCGAACATAGCCCTCTGCATTCTTTAAGCCCCGGAGGGTGGAATCCTTGGCCTGCTTCTCGCCCAGCACACTGATGTAAGCTTTGCAGGTCTTAAGATCCGGTGCCACCTCAACAGCTGTCACAGAAGTCATCGGATGAATTCTGGGGTCCTTGATCTCGCTGTGTATGATGGTGCTGAGTTCTTTTTGAACTGCACCATTCACACGTGTATTTTTAATGCTGTTTTTTCTCATTACGAATCACTCCTATCTTGGTACCTCTACCATGATATATGCTTCGACTTTATCTTCTTCTTTGACATCATTAAAGTCATTAAATACAAGACCACACTCATATCCGGCACGAACTTCCTTGACATCATCCTTAAATCTCTTCAGGGATGCAAGCTCACCCTCGAAGATCTGGTCCTCACCTCGTGTGATACGAACCTTACAGTTACGCTGGAATGTACCATCCAGCACATAGCTTCCTGCGATGGTTCCGACACCGGATGCCTTGAACAGCTGACGAACCTCTGCGTGACCGATAACCTTCTCCTCGAATACAGGATCCAGCATACCCTTCATAGCTGCCTCTACATCCTCGATCGCCTGATAAATGACTTTATAAAGTCGAAGGTCAACGCCCTCCTGCTCAGCAAGCTGTTTTGCTGTAGTATCCGGACGTACGTTAAAGCCGATGATGATCGCATTGGATGTTGCAGCAAGGCTGACATCAGACTCATTGATGGCACCTACACCACCATGGATCACCTTAACGATAACTTCCTCGTTGGAAAGCTTGGTAAGGCTCTGTTTAACAGCCTCAACAGATCCCTGTACATCGGCCTTGACGATGATCGGAAGCTCCTTAAGATCGCTGGCCTGGATCTGGTCAAACAGGTTATCCAGAGAAAGCTTGCCTTTGGTCTCCTCGAGAAGACGGCTCTTGTTCTCTGTAACGAATGCGCCTGCAAAGTTCTTGGCTTCTTTATCGCTCTCAAAGGACATCAGGATCTCACCTGCATTAGGAACATCACCAAGTCCGAGGATCTCAACCGGAGTAGACGGACCTGCCTCTTTTACACGACGTCCCTTATCATCCATCATTGCACGTACCTTACCATTGCATGCACCTGCGGCAATAAAGTCTCCCACATGAAGAGTACCCTTCTGAACAAGGATGGTAGCAACCGGTCCTTTACCTTTATCAAGCTGAGCCTCAATAACAAGACCTCTTGCCTCACGGTTCGGATTGGCTTTGAGCTCGGAAACCTCAGCAGTAAGAAGAATCATCTCAAGAAGATTCTCAATTCCTTCTCCTGTATGTGCGGATACCGGAACAAAGATGGTGCTTCCGCCCCAGTCCTCAGGAATCAGTTCATACTCGGAAAGCTCCTGTTTTACACGCTCTACATTTGCACTTGGTTTATCGATCTTATTGATGGCAACGATGATCTCAACACCGGCTGCCTTTGCATGGCTGATCGCCTCTACTGTCTGCGGCATTACACCATCGTCTGCGGCAACGACCAGAACTGCGATATCTGTAGCGTTGGCACCACGCATACGCATAGCTGTGAACGCCTCATGTCCCGGTGTATCCAGGAATGTGATCTTCTGACCTTTGATATTTACCACGTAAGCACCGATGTGCTGTGTGATTCCGCCGGCCTCGCCTCTGGTTACGTTTGTATTACGGATGGCATCCAGAAGAGATGTTTTACCATGGTCAACGTGACCCATAACACAGACTACCGGAGGTCTCGGAACCATATCATCCTCATCCTCTTCGTCCTCTTTGAGGAGCTCTGCGATCACATCCACCTTTTCTTCCTTCTCAGCAATGATATCAAAGCCAAGTGCGATCTCCTCTGCCTTTTCAAAGTCGATCTCCTGGTTTACTGTTACCATGACACCTTCCATGAAAAGCTTCTTAACGATCACTGACGGCTGCATCTTCATCGCGTCCGCAAGCTCACGGATAGTAAGCTTCTCCGGAATGGTGATCTCCTTGATCTCCGGTTTCTTCTCTTCCTGCTTCGGCTGTGGATTCGGTTTCTGAAGTGCTTTCGGGATTCTGGAATTCGGTCTGCGTCCGCCCTGATTTGGTCTGCGTCCGCCCTGGGTACCTTTCTCGAATTCTTTCTTCTTGTTCTTATTCTCTCTGTCACGCTCACGCTTGCTGTCCTTGGATGTCTTGGTCAGCTCCGGAGTGAATACAGCATCTGAAGAGCCACCGCTTCTTCTCTGTCCCGGACGCTGTCCGCCGCCCTGGCCACCACGGTTTGCTCCGCTGAAACGGTTGTCTCCGCTTCTTCCGCCTTCGGAACGTCCGCCCTGGCCTCCCTGGCCACGGTTTGCTCCACCGCCGAAACGATTTCCTCCGTCTCTTCTTCCTTCAAAGCTTCCGCCCTGACCTCCCTGGCCACGGTTTGCTCCACCGCCGAAACGGCTTCCGCCTCTTCCGTCATTCTGACGTGGGCCTCTGTTTCCCTCGCCCTGTCTTGCCGGACGTCCCTCACCATTCTGGGAACGGTTTCCGCCAAAACGATTTCCTCCGTCTCTTCTTCCCTCGAAGGTTCTTCCGTCACGATTTCCGTCTCTTCTTCCTTCCGGACGGTTGCCCTGCGGTCTTCCGCCCTGAGTACGATTCTGACCACTCTGACCGTTTCTCTGCTCACCGGACTCACCATTTCTTGTGTTTGCTCCTGCGCTTCTCTGACCGCCGTTCTGTGGACGTGCCGGTCCCTTTCTCTCGCCTGCTGCCGGTTTTCTTCTTCCTTTACCGCCATCGCTGGCATTCTGTGCATGAAATACACGGATGATATTTTTTTTCTTTTTCGGTGCTTCAGATTTGTTACCCTCTGTATTCACCGTTGTTGTCTTTTCTTCTGTTTTTGGAGTATCCAATTGTCTATATTGCTCCTTTCCCGATCTGTTGAATTTATCTTTTATCATTTCTATCGTCAAACCTCCTTACAGACGCCTGTATCATGCAGGTTATCTGCCGGATTCTTTTTCCAGCGCCTTCATGATCGCCTTTGCAAAATTTTCGTCCTGCACGGCAAGGCTGGCACGGAATTCTTTGCCCATTGCTCTGCCCAGGCTCTCTTTGTCTGAAAGGAAATATAACGGAACTTCATAATAGGTACACATATTCCGAAATTTCTTTTTTGTGTTTTCGGAAGCATCATCTGCCACCAGTGCCAGGAAACCTTTTCCTGTTTTTACGGATTTCTCTGTGGAAAATTCTCCGCTCACTGTTTTTCCTGCTTTTGTCGCAAGTCCGATGAGTGATAAAACCTTATTGTTTTTCAATTGATCCAAACTCCTTTTTGAGGTTCTGATACACTTCATCCGGAACTGCCATTTTCAAGGAACGCTCCAGGCCATGGTTTTTGATAGCCTTTTCCAGGCATTCCTCTGAGAAACAAAGGTATGCGCCGCGTCCGTTTTTCTTACCTGTAGCGTCCAGGATGATCTCATTCTCTGATGTCCTGAGAACTCGTATCATTTCCTTTTTGCTTTTCATTTCCCTGCAGCCGGTACACTGACGCATGGGAATCTTGGTTCTCGTTTTCATTATTCTTCGGCATCTCCATCTGCTGTTTCTTCAGCTTCTGTTTCTGTCTCTTCTGTATCTTCCTCTACTTCTTCAAGCTCTTCGGAAACAGCCTCTTCTGTCATTTCTTCCTCTGCTTCCTCGTGTTCCTCATCGTAATCATCGTAGAAGTCACCGGACTCTCTTGCCTGTGTCTCGCTCTTGATGTCGATCTTGAAGCCTGTAAGTCTTGCAGCAAGACGTGCGTTCTGTCCTTCCTTACCGATAGCAAGGGAAAGCTGGTAATCCGGAACTACGACCAGTGCGGTCTTCTCATCCGGGTCAGCCATAACTGCGATAACCTTTGCAGGGCTTAATGCATTCTCAATAAGGATCGCCGGGTTCTCATCCCAGTTGATGATATCGATCTTCTCACCGTGAAGCTCGTTAACAACTGCCCCTACACGTGCACCGTTCATACCAACGCATGCTCCCACAGCATCTACATCCGGATCGTTGCTCCATACAGCGATCTTGGTACGGGAGCCTGCCTCACGGGCAATGCTCTTGATCTCAACGGTACCGTCTCTTACCTCTGCAACCTCGGACTCGAAAAGTCTCTTTACAAGACCGGGATGTGTTCTGGAAACCAGGATACGCGGTCCCTTCGGTGTATCCTTAACTTCAAGAATGTAAACTTTTACTCGCTCAGTTGGCTGGAAGGTCTCACCCTTTACCTGTTCGTTCTCTGTAAGTACTGCGTCTGCCTTACCAAGGTTGATGCTGACATTTTTGCCCATTACTCTCTGAACAATACCGGTTACCACTTCTTTTTCGATTCCATAGTACTGATCGTAAAGAACTTTACGCTCTTCCTCACGGATTTTCTGAAGAATGACATTCTTTGCATTCTGGGTTGCGATACGTCCGAATTCCTTGGACTGGATCTCAACCTTCATAACATCACCGATCTCTGCGTTCGTGTTTGTTTTCTGTGCATCCACCAGAGAAATCTCCAGCGCCGGATCCTCCACATGCTCTACAACAGTTCTGTCAGCGTAAACACTGAAGTCACAGGTCTCCGGATCGATCATAACGTGAACGTTATCTGCCTTTCCGAAATGGTTCTTACATGCCTGGATCAGTGACTGCTCAATTGCCTCCAGCAGTGTATCCTTACTGATGTTTTTCTCTTTTTCGAGAACGTCCAGCGCATCTCTTAAATCTCTGCTCATTTTTCTTTTTTCCTCCTGAATTTTACAGATTCGATTCTCTTTTAGAATTCGATCGCGAGACGAATCAGGGCAATATCTTTTTTATCAAAGGTACGTTCTGTGCCGTCTTCATCGATTGTCACACTGTTACTATCATATGCATTTAAAATACCGCAGAATTCTTTCTGTTTCTCGATGGGCCGGTAGGTACGGATCTCCACCAGCTTGCCAAGGCTTCTCTTAAAGTCTTTTTCTTTTTTAAGAGGCCGGTCAAGTCCCGGAGAACTGATCTCCATAATGTAGCTGTCCTCGATGAAATCCTGCTCATCCAGTATATCGCTGAATGCACGGCTTACGTCCTCGCAGTCATTGACTGTGATTCCGCCCGGCTTGTCGATATAGCCTCTGAGATACCAGGTTCCGGCTTCCTTGACATACTCCACGTCTACCAGCTCAAAGCCCCTGGACTCCACGATTGGTGTAAGGATCGCCTCTGTCTTCTGTTCATATTCTTCCCGTCTGCTCATGCTTCCCACCTGCCTTTCCTATTTCTGCCTATTTCTGAACAAATTCCTTCTCAGCAAATAGGAGCGGGCTCTCGCCCACTCCTATGCCAACAAGTTCTTAGTTTCGTTCATTGTAACACCAATGTCTGTTAAATGCAAGTATTAATTGCGATTTCCGGTTTTTGTGGTTTTTGTACATCCAACGTGCTATCTCTTATGATAATCTCCCATTCTCCATCTCGTACACCACATCTGCCACGTTCATGGTGGAGACTCTGTGGGATACCAGGACTACAGTGCGGCGGGTGGTGTCTTCTTTCAGGGACTTGAGGATGATGCCTTCGTTGAGGGAATCCAGATTGGAGGTTGGTTCATCCAGAAGCAGAAGGGGGCTGTCATGGAGGAAGGCTCTTGCAATGCCGATTCTCTGTTTCTCGCCGCCGGAAAGGGTATCGCCCAGTTCCCCGACTTCTGTGTCATAACCTTTGGGTAGCGTCATGATAAAGTCGTGGATGGAGGCTTTTTTTGCGGCAGCCATAATCTCTTCACGGTTGGCTCCCGGCTTTGCAATGGCGATATTATTTGCGATGGAATCGTGGAACAGGTGGGTTTCCTGTGTCACATAGCTTTCCAAGTCGCGAAGATGACGGGTGGGGATTTCCCGTACATCTTTGTTATCTACGGAGATATTTCCTTCGTTCACATCCCAGAAACGCATGAGAAGCTTCAGCAGTGTGGATTTTCCGGAGCCGCTGGAACCGTGGATACCGGTAATCCTACCCGGTGCAAGCTTCAGGGAGTAGTCATCCAGGATGGTTTCCTCTTCATATGCGAATGTCACATGAAAAGCTTCTGCACCTAAAAATCCAACAACAGATTCATTTTCAATCTTCTCCGAATCAGAGCTATATACTTCATCCTTTTCCCAACCCTTAACATACATACCAACTGTTATCCGTTCCGGTTCATTTTGTTTCTCCACATCATTAAACCTTCCAACTGCGTGAAGCCCGGTTCCATCCGGAATCTCCTCCACCAACGGCTTCTCCTCCAGAAGAGACAGCACACGCTCACCGCTTGCCAGAGTCTGGTTCAGATTATTGGAAAGGCTGGACAGCGCCACAACCGGGCCAAAGGATCCCATCATGGCAATGGTACAGGTAAGGATTCCATCAAAACCGATCTCTCCCATTCCATACAGATGGATCGTCAGTGCCAGCATTCCGAAAGAAGCCACCAGAATCACCAGATTTGTAAAGGATCTCTGGGAGCCCTCCATCCGGCTTAAATCCTCCTGCATTCCTGCAAGCTTTCTGGATTGATCAGACATCTGTGCTTTTCTTTTTTCGCCCTGACTATACTGGATCGTCTCATCAAGACCACGAAGTGAATCCAGCACAAAACTGTTCAGCTCACCGAACTCTGTACGGAATTCCATACCCTTCTGACTTCCACGCTTTCCGTTCCACATGGGGATCACCACGCCTACGATCAGATAGGCTGCCAGAGCCAGTACTCCGGCAAGCACATGGTATCTTCCGATAAAGATCACCATGATCACAGAAGTCAGCGTTGCAATAGCTATCGGGGAAATGGTATGTGCGTAAAAAACCTCCAGAAGCTCGATATCCGTAGTGATAATGGAGATCAGGTTACCCTTGTCACGGCCTTCCAGCTTTGCAGGACAAAGTTTTCGCAGAGCCGCAAATACCTTATGACGTATGATCGCCAGAAGCTTAAAGGCGATAAAATGATTGCAATACTGTTCCATATAATGAAAGATACCACGAAGCACCGCAATAAGGATCATCACTGCAAGGATCCTGTTCACAGAAACTCCGGAAAGCCAGGTACTCTTCATTGCTGCTTCCGAGATCACGGAGATCCCTGCACCTGCATCATTTCCTGCCAAACCATGAAGAATCACCTGACCTGCCAGGATCGTCAGGAAAATAGCACATAAATATCCAACGGTTCCCAGTATGATCGCCGCCGCCATAATATGTAGAAGTGGTTTCACCAGACCAATAAGACTTCCCATGATAGCAATGGCACTTCTTCGCTTTTTCTCTGCATCTGTTCCCGCCATGGCCATATCTGTCTTCTGCTTGTATATATTTTTCTGAGTTTCAGCCATTTCACGTGCGTTATTGTTTTTGTCACTCATCACACATTTCCCTCCTTCCCATAATTTTCCAGTGCCCTCTGGCTCTCATACAGATGACAGTAATCGCCACCCAGGGCCATCAGCTTCTCATGCTTTCCGCATTCTCTGATCTCACCGTCCTTCAGGAAATAGATCTGATCGGACTGTACCACATTGGCAAGTCTGTGAGAGATCAGAAATACTGTCCTGGTTTTTGCCATCTCGTGGATCACATCCATGATCAGCTCTTCACTTTCCACATCAATGTTGGAGGTGGCTTCATCCATAATGTACACAGGGGCATCCGCAAGAAGTGCCCTGGCGATTGCAAGCCTCTGGCACTGTCCGCCGGAAAGATTTCCAGCCTTTTCCAGAAGGAGCGTATCCAGCCCGTTCTGGGTATCCAGAAATCCAAGGAGATTGACCTTTTTAAGAACCTCCCGCATTTCCTGATCCGTAGCATCTTTTTTTGCCATCTGAAGATTCTCACGGACTGTACCCTTAAAGAGATAACTGTTATGCCGCACCAGAACCACATGTTCCATCAAGTCATCCTCACGGACGTCCCCAAGTGGCACCCCGCCAATACAGATCTCACCGGAAAATTCCCGGTTCTTTCCGGAAAGGATCCCCGCAATGGTACTCTTACCACAGCCGGACTCTCCAACCAGGGAAACAAAGCTTCCCGCAGGAACATCAAGGTCAATTCCCTTAAAGATCTCACGATCCTTCTCATAAGAAAAATGCACATTCTGGAAAGAAATATCCAGGCCGCCTTCAGGCAGTGTCTTCTCTCCTACTTTTGGCTCCGGAAGATCCAGGATCCGAAATATCTTGTCACTGGCAGCCATACCGTTCATGGCAATATGGAAAAAGGAGCCCAGGAGCCTGAGCGGAAGAAAAAATTCACTGGCCAGAAGTACAATGCAGAACGTCCCGGAAAGGCTCAAATTCCCGTGAAGGAACTCTGTCACTGCCACAGCCATACCAACAGCCGCACCGCCATAAGCCACAATATCCATCACACTGGTGGAATTCAGCTGCATGGTCAGGACCTTCATAGTAATCTGACGGAACCGCTGGGATTCCGTATCCATCTCATTTGCTTTCTGCTGATCCGCCTGATAGATCTTCAGGGTAGTCAGGCCCTGAAGGTTTTCCAGAAAGGAATCTCCAAGACCGGTATAAATGCTCCAGTACCTGTTAAGAAGCTTCTTCGCAACCTTCTGTACCACCACAATGGAAATGGGAATCAGCGGCACGCAGATCAGAAGTACCACACTGGATCTCAGGCTTACCCGACAGAGGATCACAAACAGCGTCACCGGCGCGATCAGGCTGTAAAACAGCTGTGGGAGGTATTTTCCGAAATAGGTTTCCAGCTGCTCTACTCCCTCTGTGGAAACCTGCACCACCTCAGAGGAGGAAACCTGCTCTCTGTAGGAAGCACCAAGCTTCAGCATTTTTTCATAGATCTTTTCCCGGAGGATCCGTTTTACATCCACACAGGCCAGATGGGAAGACCTTGCCCCCATCCTCTCGCAGCAAAAACGGACCACCACAGCCAGGATCAGGGTAATAACCGTATGCTGCACCCCCGCCGTGGTCACATCTCCGTAAAACACTTTTTCCAGAAGACCTGCAATGGAAAAAACAGCCATC
Organism: Blautia sp. SF-50; assembly: GCF_900101315.1. Taxonomy (NCBI): domain Bacteria; kingdom Bacillati; phylum Bacillota; class Clostridia; order Lachnospirales; family Lachnospiraceae; genus Blautia; species Blautia sp. SF-50. Next base: position 120,097 of record NZ_FMUW01000003.1, on the reverse strand, counting down.
ACCTGTGACAGCAGGGCCAGCCACTGCCACAGGATCGTATACACGATATATTTTTTTGCGTGGGATAAAAGCCCCACCAGTCTTGTCTTTATCATCAGCTACTTACACCTCCGCCTCCACAGTTCTTACTCTGAGAAAGAAATACAGTATGTGGCATACCCACACAACGGCAATACAGATTCTTCCCGCGGGTACATTTTTCATGCAGATAAATCCAATGGCCATAACTACGGTCACCATGCCGATGATCTTGCATTTGGTTCCAATCGTCATAACTCTTTTCTGCACAAAACTGTCCAGATGTTTTTTGTAAAGGTTTGTTCCTGTAAACCAGGTATGGAGCCATTCCGAGCTTTTTGCAAAGCAGAACAGCGTTGCCATATAAAAGGGAACCGTAGGCAAGATCGGAAGGACAACTCCGATGGTGCCAAGTCCAAGGCAAAGAAACCCCAGCAGAATCCAGAATATTTTCGATGGATTTCTCATTTTCTTTTCCTTTCTTATATACGCTTTAGACGGTTAAAACGAACTTACGTCCATCTACTTTTGCTACTTTCAGATCAATACCATAAAGTTCATGGATGCTTTCCTCTGTGATCACCTCTTCCGGCTCTGCTGTTTCTTCTGTCTCTACAGAAGCCTCATCCTGAAAATCCACCTCTGCTGCAGCCACAGGCACAACGGATGTGGTTGCGATCAGCGCTGCCATTGTGCAGGATGACAAACGAAGCCATAAATTCTTTCTTCTCATTTCTTTCCTCCTTATGTCGTACCAGGTGTCATGCACCGTTCTTTTTAAGTCGTTTCAGGTAAACAGCCGCGTGTTACCTGTAACTAACTCTCTGATGCTATTCTAATCGCAAATGTTAGTTTCGGTCAACTCTTTTTTCTTTTTCCGTTCCTTCCGGGAACCATTTTCAAAATAGAAAAAGCCTGTAAACATCAGCATTTCCCATTTTTTTGCACAAAAAAAGCCGAATTTTCTTCATTTCGGCTTTTAATCTTCCTAGTTTTTCTACATCCAGAACATCAGGAGTGCAGTGCTTTCGGGCATATGGGCTTTTCCCACGCTGCAGGTGACGGTGATGGGAATTCTTCCTTTCACATTTCCCAGGCGTGTTTTGAAAAATGGCATGCACTTAGAGGGATCCTTACTTTTCCGTCGCGGAGCACAGCTTCATGGAGCTGCCCCTGATCCTCATATTTCAGGGAGGAAAGTATTCCTGTCATATCTGCGTCATTGATCCTGGAGTGTGCATGCATTTCTTTTGTGGTCAGCTCCAGCCAGCTTCCCCGGTTGTTGTTCCGAATACAGGCAAGGTGCTCAAATCCATTGTTGGCCATGGAGAGGCGCGTTACTTTGTCCGCTCGCATCTGGTACAGGGCAATGCCCACCTCGAAGCGTCCTTTGTCCAGGACATTTTCCAGATAATAGGGTGTTTCTTCTTCCGCAAGGCTCTGGTTTCTGGGTTCGTTCACCTGCCCGGAATTTCGGGTCATGGTCATGAGCAGGCTGTAGTCCACATTTTCTACAAGCTGTCTTGTTTTTTCCGGGATCTCCATCTCCGGGATCCCGACCCGTTCCAGATACAGGCTGACTTCTTTCAGGATGCGCTGATAGGTCTTCAGCGCCTGGGTTCCTTTTTCCGTAAATTCGTAGGTGTCTGTAAGATAGCCTGCGCCGATGCGCTCCTTAAAAAAACGGCTGACCGGACCGTGACTGACTCCGCAGGTATCCGCGATCAGTGCCACGCTGCCTCTTCTTTTACCGATCTTTGCAAGCTCCGAGAGATAGCATATCTGTAGCATGGACGGATGCATCAGATCTTCTGTGTTTGTTTTTTCCATTTTCCCCTCCTACCAGATATGTACGTCCAGCTCTCGGCTGTTCCATTCCACGGGCTTCTCTCCTTCTCTCAAGAAGGCTACCAGCGCGGTTCCTTCCACTACGGGGTCCTGATGCCGGATAAAGTATTCAAAAACGCCGGTTGGGATCCGGGGATTTCCGTTTTCTTCTTCGGCTTTTACCCAGCCGGTTTCTGGGTCCACATACCAGAGAACAGTTTTTTTCCTCCGGTGCTGTGCAGAACAGTTCAAAATAGCTGTCCTCTTTTTTTACATGAAGGCGGATCTGTTCTTTATAATTCTTAAATTCACCGGCCAGTCTTCTTGGACAGGTTTTTTCCATGTAGTAGATTCCCATGAGAAAGGAGTATTCCCCCGGCTCATAGCGGTATCTGAGGTCTGTGTTCCGAAGAGCATGCTCAAAGGTGCTTCCGTAATTTACAAAATTGCAGATTTGCTGCACGGTCTCATCGCTTACCACGTGCTCCATGCGGCAGGCATCTTCTTCTGCAATGCGGCTTTCTACTCCTACATATTCCAGAAGCTGGGTGAAGGTTTCATGGCGGTGGCGGCATTCCTCGCCCCGGATCCGTCCCAGCTCTGTGAGGCAGACGCAGATGTTTTTTTCTTCGATTTTTACGTAGCCCTAGGCGGTCAACTGTTTCAGACAGGCCAGAACCTCCCGTCTGCTCATCTTCATCCGCCCGCAAATCTCGGAGATTCCGATCAGGGCGTCCTTTTTTGCAAGAGAGCAAAGCTCCTCCAGTATGTCTTCCTCGATTTCTCTTTTGGATAAGGGTATGCTGTGGCCCAGCTCTTCTGTGGATTCATATGTTATTTTTGTCATTGTTTTTTTCTGAACCTGTTTTATATTTGTGGCTGTGTTAGTTCAGTCTAATTCCTTATAAAAGATGGCTCATATTTCTGTCAAGAGGGCAAAAAAATCCCCACCGGTCGGATTAATTGTACCTGATCGGTGGGAAGTATATATTCTGTAAAATTGTATTCTCTTTATTTACGTCCAGTCGCTCTCCGCTTCTGCCAGCTTCTCCCTCAATGTTTTCTCAAGAGCCACAAAAGCCGGAATAAAGCTGTCGCGGATGAGCAGGATCATCTCATCTACTTCCTGCTCATTATATATATGGACAGATGTGTTACGCTTTTTCAGCATGAGCAGCCACACTGCTGAATCGTTTACGAAGCCCAACTTATAGCCAAGCTGCAGGATTTCTCTCGGTGAACCGGTGTCTGCTCCTTCTGCCCCGTGGAGTCGCAGGATCTCCTGAAGAGCTTTCCAGGCAAGCTCGAAAGTCAGGTTGAACTGTCCGATCACGCCGGTTCTGTAAATATCGTTGTTATCCGCAAGTTTGAAATCTGCATTTCTTAATATAGTAAGACAATTAGAAAAATTATCAAGCTTTTTCATAGATCACAACTCCATCCTTTTTAATTTCTTTTTTGAGTTCTTCAGAAATTGAAGCATCTGCATTAATTACATCAAACATCAGAAGTGAATGGATATTTTCTTTGATATCCCAGTAAAAGGAATCAAAATCTCCTCCATATACAGCAATATCTACATCACTTCTTTCTGTATTGTTTCCTCTTGCACGGGACCCAAAGAGGATGATCTTTCTGACAGAATGTTTTGTGGCAAATGAAAATAGTTCTCTTATAACTCTTTCCGGAAGATCATATCGCATTTTTAACGCCTCCCATTTTCATATAACCCTATCATATCCTATCTGCCAGTTATCCGCAATCCTCTTCGCGTCTTTTATACCCTCGGCTTCACACCCTTCGTATCTCTCTTAGCCAGCTTAACTTTATTCAGCACATACGGCTTATCATGATATTCAATGGCATACTCCTGCCTGCTTTCCAAAAGATACGCGTGGTGAATGCGGTCTTCGCCGGTAAGCTTCATGCCGCGAACACCCATAGCGTTTTTCTTAGTGACGGAGATCTCGGTTTTCATGATACGGAGGAAGTAACCCTTTTCAGACTGGAACACAACCTGATCCATCTCGTCCGCTGCTCCTACGAATACAAGGCGGTCATCCTCTGCAAGCTTGGTGGAAACAATGGTACGCTTGGAAGCACGGAACTCGTCTCCTTTTACCAGCTTGCACATGCCATTTTCTGTAACAAAGAGCACTGTGGAGGCTGCTACCTGACTCAGCGGTGCCACATAAAGGATCTGCTCGGAAGTACTGTCATAATTACCCAGATTATCTGCCGGAACACCTTTATCACGGAAACGCACCAGCGGGATATCCTCTGCCTTCACTGTGTGGAGCTTGCCGGTATCTGTAAAGATACAGATCTTGTCCGTATTCATGCAGGTAAAGACATAGCGGCTCTCTGCATGAGCGGCATCCTTATTACGCTCGTAGGCATTCTTGTCAATGAGACGCATATATCCGAAACGATCCATCAAGAAGCAGACTTCGGTCTCTTCCATCTTCTTCTCCTCATAAACAGCTTCCTCTGCATTTTCAATAGAAGTCTTACGCTTGCTGCCGTATTCCTTCTTGATCTGATCCAGTTCACCCATGATCACGGCTGCCATGGAGTCATAATTATTCAGGATATCCTCATAAGCAGCAATGTTCTTCATGGTTTCCTCATGCTCCTTCATCAGAGCATCGATCTCCAGACCGATCAGCTTGTAGAGACGCATGTCCAGGATGGCTGTGGCCTGTTTCTCTGTGAATTTCAGGGATTTTGCCGCTTTTTCGGAGGTCTTGGTCTTGAATTTGATCCCTTCTGTGATACCGTCGGTCAGACATTTCTTTACCTGGTCACGGCTCTTGCTGCCGCGGAGGATCTCGATGATCAGGTCAATGACATCGCAGGCTTTGATAAGGCCTTCCTGGATCTCCCGTTTCTCCTGTTCCTTGGCAAGAAGGGTTGTATATTTTCTGGAATTTACTTCAAATACAAAGTCCACATGGTGAGCAATGATCTGCTTCAGTCCCAGTGTTTCCGGTCTTCCGTCTGCAACTGCCAGCATGTTGACACCGAAGGTATCCTCCAGTCGGGTCTTCTTATAGAGCATGTTGGTAAGGTTCTCCACGTCTGCATCGCGCTTCAGTTCCAGAACGATACGGATTCCCTCTTTGGAGGACTGGTTGGAAATATCCACGATATCTGTGGTCTTCTTGGTCTCTACCAGGGTTGCGATATCATTAAGGAATTTTCCGATGTTTGCACCAATCATGGTGTAAGGAATCTCTGTGATCACCAGCTGCTGGCGACCGCCCTTCAGCTTCTCTATTTCCACCCGTCCACGGATACGGAGCTTACCTGTTCCAGATTCATAGATCTTTACAAGGTCGTCCTTATTTACTACGATACCACCTGTCGGAAAATCCGGGCCCTTGAGATAACGCATCAGCCCACGGGTGCTGATATCATTATTCTTCATGTATGCCTTCACAGCATCCACCACTTCGCCCAGGTTATGCGGCGGGATGCTGGTAGCCATACCAACGGCGATTCCATCTGCTCCGTTTACAAGGAGGTTTGGAATACGCACCGGAAGTACTACCGGCTCCTTCTCTGTTTCATCAAAGTTCGGCATAAAGTCCACAACGTTCTTATCCAGATCTTCCAGAAAAACCTCCTGGGTCAGCTTCTCCAGACGGGCCTCTGTGTATCGCATGGCTGCGGCTCCGTCTCCCTCGATGGAACCAAAGTTTCCATGTCCGTCCACCAGTGTACGGCCCTTCTTAAATTCCTGCGCCATGACTACAAGCGCATCATAAATGGAGCTGTCACCGTGGGGATGATATTTACCCATGGTATCTCCTACGATACGGGCACATTTACGGTACGGGCGGTCGTAGCGGATGCCAAGCTCATACATATCGTAAAGGGTACGGCGCTGTACCGGCTTCAGTCCGTCACGTACATCCGGCAGTGCTCTGGAAATGATAACGCTCATGGCGTAATCGATATATGATTTCTGCATGATCTCCGCATAATCGGTGCGGATGATATTGTCCTGTTTCGTATTCATAGTTTATTCTCCCAATCAAATATCCAGCTCTGCATCGGTTGCATGCTCATAGATAAAGGCCTTACGTGGCGGAACATCGCTTCCCATCAGGATCTCTGTCACATCGGAGGCCATGCGGGCATCTTCGATCTCCACACGCTTCATCATTCTTGTCTCAGGGTTCAGGGTAGTCTCCCAGAGCTGCTGGGCGTCCATCTCACCGAGACCTTTGTATCTCTGGAGTGTGAAGCTTCCCGGTTTATGGCTCTTACGGTATTTCTCAAGAGCCTTGTCATCGTAGAGATATTCCTCCTGCCCCTTCTTCGGCATTACCTTATAAAGAGGTGGCATGGCAATATACACATGTCCCTCATAGATAAGCTCCGGCATAAAACGGTAAAACAAAGTCAGAAGCAGAGTAGAGATATGAGCACCATCCACATCCGCATCGGCCATGATCACGATCTTGTCATAACGAAGCTTTGTGATATCAAAATCATTTCCGTAGCCTTCGGAAAAGCCGCAGCCAAAGGCATTGATCATAGTCTTGATCTCTGCGTTGGCCAGCACCTTGTCGATGGTAGCCTTCTCTACGTTGAGGATCTTACCGCGGATCGGAAGGATCGCCTGATAGTTACGGTCTCTGGCTGTCTTGGCCGAACCGCCGGCGGAATCTCCCTCTACGATAAAGATCTCACACAGTGACGGATCCTTCTTCTCACAGTTGGCCAGCTTGCCGTTGGAATCAAAAGAATATTTCTGTTTGGTAAGAAGGTTTGTCTTGGCACGCTCCTCGGTCTTACGGATCTTGGCCGCCTTTTCCGCACAGGAAAGGACGATCTTCAGTGTTTCCAGATTTCGGTCAAAAAACAGTACCAGCTGTTCTCCTGCTACCTTGCCGGTGGCTCTGGATGCGTCCTGGTTGTCCAGCTTGGTCTTGGTCTGTCCCTCAAAGCGGGGTGCCGGATGCTTGATGGAGACTACAGCAGTCATTCCGTTTCGGATATCTGCACCTGTAAAGTTGGGGTCTTTATCCTTCAGTACACCGATCTCACGTGCGTAGGTGTTCATTACCGTTGTGAAGGTAGTCTTAAATCCGGTCAGATGAGTTCCTCCCTCTGCATTGTAGATATTATTGCAGAATCCTAGAACGTTCTCACGGAACTCATTGGTAAACTGAAAAGCAACCTCCACCTGGATCCCGTCTGCCTCTCCTTTAAAATAAACCGGATCATGGAGAGGCTGTGCATTCTTGTTAAGGTCACGGATAAAGCCTACGATCCCCTCCGGCTCATGATACTCGATATCCTCAGGAGTGTCCCCTCTTCGATCCTCAAAATGGATGGTAAGCTCTGGATTCAGATAGGCAGTCTCATGAAGACGGCTCTTTACATCTGCTGCTCCGAATCTTGTTTTCTCAAAAATCTCCGGATCCGGAAGGAAATTCACACAGGTTCCGGTACCTCTGGTCTTCCCTAATTTGGGGAGAAGTCCTGCTTCCAGTTCAATGGTAGGGATTCCTCTCTCATAGTGGTCATGATGTATATAACCATCACGGCTGATCTTAATATCCAGATACGTAGATAATGCGTTCACTACGGAAGACCCTACACCATGAAGTCCGCCGCTTGTCTTATATGCGGAATTGTCAAACTTACCGCCTGCATGAAGGGTTGTAAAAACAAGACGCTCCGCAGATATTCCCTTGGCATGCATATCCACCGGGATCCCTCGTCCATTATCCTCTACTGTACAGGAACCGTCCTTCTCAAGAACAACATGGATACGGCTGCAGTACCCTGCAAGGTGCTCATCCACCGCATTGTCTACGATCTCATATATCAGATGGTTCAGTCCCTTTCTGGATACGCTTCCGATGTACATACCGGGGCGCTTTCGCACGGCCTCGAGGCCCTCCAGGACAGAGATACTGCCCGCATCATAAGTGTCTTTTTTTGCCATTCCACTGATTCCTTTCTTTTTATACTCGAACGTTTGTTTGTATTATACTCAAAATATATGTACTTGTAAAGTCCACATGATCATCTTTTCTCTGCAATTTTTCCAAAAGATACGCGTGGCAGTTCAAGGAACCGATCTTCCGAAAAATCGCTTTCTTCAGCCGCCACAGCCTATCTATTCTATCAAAAGTATCTGTAAACTTCAAGCAATTTGTGTCTGCCAGAATACAATAGGCGGAAAACCCTGCTTTTTATAAAAGCATGTTTTCCGCCTGTTTCTGATCATTTCAGGAAATTTTTTCCAGAAGCTTCTCCTCGCACAGGGGCCTGGAAAAATAATATCCCTGTATCATATCCACACCCCATTTTTCCAGAAGCTTTACCTCCTTTTCGGTCTCAGCGCCTTCTGCGATCACCTTATATCCCATATGCTGCAGGATCATGACAATGCTGCGATAAAAGGTAGCCGTCTGAGGATCGCTGCTGACCCCGGACAAAAGAGAACGGTCCATTTTTACTGCTGAAAACGGAATTCGAAGAACTGCGTTCAGATTTGCATAACCGGAACCAAAATCATCTAGGCACATGTGGATTCCCACTTCTGCAAAATCATCAATGGCTGTGCAGAAGCTTTCGCTGTATTCGGTTGCCACGTTTTCCGTGATCTCAAACTGAAAATATCCCGGATCTAATCCATACCCCTGTATGATCCCGATAAGCACATGGCTGTATCCGGGTTTCATCAATTCGGAAGGAGAAAGATTGAATTTCACATTCCGGATCTTCTTCATGATATATTCATGTTCTTTTATAAAACGGCAGACCTTGTGAAGCTGAAGACATCCCACTGCCGAGATCATTCCCTGTTTTTCCGCGATCCCGATAAACACATCCGGCGGGATCATTCCCAGAGCAGGATGTTTCAGCCGGCTCAGTGCCTCCAGAGTAATAAAATCCTGGTTTTTTATAGAATATACCGGCTGATAATATACTTCAAACAGATCCTCTTTCACAGCCTTCTGAAGAAAATGCTCCACTTCCTGTTCATAGCGGAAGCCCTCCAGGATCTTGCTGTCCGACTGAATCAGGACCGTATCCTGACGGTTCTGTATCAGAGAGATCATATATTCAATATAAGAAAGAATACTATCCTCTTTTTCCAGTTTTTCCGCATTCATGATCCCGCAGATCGCAGCATGGAACGACACCTTTTCGTTTTCGATAAAAAACGGCTTTTTCAGAAATTCTTCTATGCCATCTCTGGCTTTTTCATAATCTGTCAGCGAGTCCAGCACTGCCAGAAAGCAATTGCCTGTGATACGAAAGATCTGCACTGAATCCGTGATCTCCCGAAATCCCTTCGCCGCCCGGATCAGCAGCTGATCTCCCACTCTGGTACCGTAGATCCGGTTGATCTGCTTCATATTGCGGGCATCCACAGCAAGCAGATGAAAGCTTTCTTTTCGATAGAGCTTTTCTCCGATCCATTTGTCAAAATACTGTTTGTCAAATAAACCTGTCATACTGTCCGTATATTCACCTGGATTGTTCATAGTAAGATAGATCAGCCAAAGTCCTACAGAAAGTCCGAAGCCGGTAAGCAGTATTCTTTCCGCGGCAATCTGGAGAAACAGGCAGGCTGCTTCGATAAACCAAAATCTCCATATGGTGCGCCGTATTTCTTTTTCTGCTGTTTTTCCATAAAGTAACATAAATGCAACGATCACCAGCATAAAAAAGAATACATATCCATAGAGCAGAAAATGAAAACTTCCCCGGATAAATCTACCTTCCTGGTCAAAATAAAAAAGCCATCCCGTCCGTAAGTTTGCTGTAACTGCCAGCAGCATTGCAGCCGGCAGGACCACCCAGCCGGTTTTCAGCCATTTATACTTCTCCTTCTGTCTTCCGGTGATGATCCGAATGTAGCAGAAAAGCCCATAGGTAAGTATGACATCACAGAAATAATAGAGCGTCAGGACCAGCGCTGACATTCTGCAGACTTCGCTGCTGCCGCCTCCCGCGATCACCGCACTCAGCATATCCAGCAGCACGTAAACGCCGCTGAAAGCCAGAAAACATACAAAATTCCTGTTTTCCGCATTGTTCAGTCTTTTATGAGAAAAATAATGTATCGCGATCATCGTCACCAGAACAAGGGATGTGATCTGAAAACAGTTAATATACTCCATTTTTCAAATCCTCCTTCTTTTTGTTCTCATAAAGCTTCCTGTCTGCCTCATATTTCCATTCTCCTATGGATTTCAGAGAACCATCCTTATTCCGCAGATGGCTGTATCCCAGAGATAACGAAAAACGATGTCTGCATCCTCTCCCAATATTCCGGAGCTCTTCTTTCAGGCGTTCCGGCCAGAATTCGTCCGGTACTTCCGGCTCATAGACCAGAACCGCAAATTCATCCCCGCCGATGCGGTAGCAGGTTCCTTTTTCCCGGAAAACGTTCTCCACACATCTGGCCGAGATCACCACCATCTCGTCTCCTGCAGCCCGTCCGTATTCTTCGTTGATCACGCGAAGCTGATCGATATCGATATACATAAGAAGGATATCCCGGTATCTGCCCATATCTGCGGAAATACTTTCCAGTTTTTTCTCAAAATTGGCTCTCGTCTCAAGTCCTGTCATCCCATCCTCTCTGGACAGTCGTTCGTAAGCCTGGGATTCCAGACGGTAACGGACATTGTCTGCCATCATCATGACTGCGTCTGCAATGACCAGCACAAGAAACACAAGATTTCCCAATTCAAAAATGGATCCATAGTAGGAAATCTCGAACAGCCAGTACAGGATCAGCGCTATGATACCACTTGTTCCCACGATGATATATGCAATGAGAAGCAGATGTATCTCACGCTGTTTATGCTTCCGGTACTCCCGGATCAGAAGTACCGCTGATATCAGGACCCACACAAACAGCAGGATATGTGTTACAAACAGCATATCCTTAAATTCAAAGACTCCCAGGATCACCAGAACTCCCTGTAAAACAGCATTCAGATAAAATGTAAAGATTCCAAGATCCAGGAGCCTGTATTTTTTCATGTTTCCGATATTCTGCAAAAAACGCAACATCGGAACTGCTAGCAGCATGAACATATAAAAAGAAATGAGACATAATACTTCGGGGCATCTGCTGTAGCTTTGTGCCAGTGATGAGTCCGTCACCAGCCAGATACTGCACATCATAAGGAACAGTGCCACATCCCGGAACCGTCTGTCCGGCATCTGCCTTATTCTCATATAGATGCAGATGCACAGGGCGATCATACTTAATACGATCATGATCGTTGCCGCCCCTAAAGGAATGGCTGCTTTTCTGATCTGATACCAGGCTATTGCACTTCCGGTTCCTATGCATACCGGCTCTATAACATATTTTCCTCTCTGAGGCGCAGAATAGCTGAACGTCAGGACTTTTCCCTCTGTGTCATTACCCAGAGCGGCGATGCACTGCACCTTGGAACGCATCTGCACATTTTTGGAAAACATGGCCTCCTTATATTCATACAGGATCTTTCCATTCAGGCGTATCACCAGATCGTACTGGGCTCCTGTAGAAACCACGGTCATTCCTCTGCTTTCCGCTCCCAGACTTTCATTGTACAGGATCAGCTTTTCACCTGTTTTTGCCGGAATTTCCGCAGGCAGGGTGATCTCCTGTTTTTTTCCGTCTTTTATGTAGTACCATCCTTTGTTAAGAAGCTGTACACTGTCCTGCTTCTGGATCAGCCCCCCTGTGTGGATCGCCGCAAAGATCGCGCCAAAAACCAGCAGTACCACAACAAAAAGAAAGGATTCTCCCTTCCATATCAAACTTTTCTTTTTTCTGTAATCCATACTCTTCCTCTTTATATTTTTTTATTCCATTTCGTTTTGTATCTATCATATCATCAATAGATTTTTCCGTCAAAAAAATCATCAAAAAACAGGGTGAAAAATTTTTTCAAAAAAAGAAAAAAAGTGCTTGCATTTTGTAAGAAAGTATTATATACTAACGAAGTCGGTTGCGGGAAACAACAGAAATCAAGAGCAAACGACACAAATGAATATGGCCAGTTGGTCAAGGGGTTAAGACGCCGCCCTCTCACGGCGGAAACACGGGTTCGATTCCCGTACTGGCTATCAACTGAAAGCAGTTAGGATTTTTATTCTGACTGCTTTTTTGTGATTGTTATACTTCACTTTTTCCTGTTATCGTTATCAAACGTTGCTCTGAACATTGCATATAAAAATTTCGTTCTTCCTGTTTATCTGTTTTCTGTATTTTCACATATATTATTTTGCATTTCTTTCTCTTCTGTTTTATAATTTCCCCTGAAAATACTTAAGATAAGGGGTGACTTCTCATGCATCACAAACGTTCTTTTCGCAGAAAGCTGCAGACATTTTTTCTTTCTCTGCTGCTTGTTCTGCTAACAGTCGCAGGAGTTCCCTCTGCTGCTTACACAGCCGAGGCTGCTTCTGCTGACACAACAATGGCTGTACACTTTCTGGATGTAGGGCAGGGGCTTTCGATCCTGGTCCAGTCACAGGGGCAGAATCTCCTGTATGACGGCGGTGACCGAGGACATTCCAGTTTCGTGGTTTCCTATCTACAGAAACAGAATATTTCCATCATTGACTATATGATCTCCTCCCATTATGACGAGGACCATGTGGCTGGTCTTGTAGGATGCTTGGACAGCTTTTCCGTAAAAAATGTGATCGGTGCAGATTATGTACAGGATACAAAGATCTATCAATCTTTTGAAAACAGTGTTGCCGCTCAGGGATTAACTGTGCAGCATCCGGAGCCCGGAACGGATTTTACTTTCGGAGGCGGGAAATTTACGGTGCTTTCTCCTCAATCGATCAGCAGCAACGATAACGACAATTCTGTTGCGATCCGGCTGGAAAACGGAAATAACCATTTTCTTTTTACTGGGGATGCAGAATCTGCCGGGGAGGAAGCGATCTGTGATCTGGGACTTGATCTTTCCTGCGATGTGATCGTTCCGGGACATCACGGTTCTGCCACTGCCACCACCTGGGATCTGCTTCAGAAGACTGTTCCGGAATATGCAGTGATCAGCTGCGGCGCCGGCAATTCCTACGGACATCCTCATAAGGATACCATGGATAAGCTTGCAGATATGGGAATACAGGTATTTCGTACTGATGAGCAGGGTACGGTGATCGCAGTCAGCGACGGAAGCAATATCCAGTGGAACCAGAGTCCCTGTAATGATTATTCTGCTGGAGATGAATCGGATACCGGCACACAGCCTTCCTCCGCTTATAAGGATTCCGGTGCGTCCGGCTATGGATCTTCTGCTTCGGCTGCTGCAGATCCTCAGACCGGAGTGCAGGCCGATCCGGAGCCAGTGGGTGATATGGTCTGGATCTCCGCTACCGGAAGCAAGTACCACCGGATCCCTAACTGTGGAAATATGAATCCGGATAATGCCACAGAAATGACACGCTCCCAGGCTGAAGCTGCAGGGTATAAAGCCTGCAAGAAGTGTTATTAGAAACGCCCGCATGCTGTCAGGTTTTCTGAATATCATGCAGTATTGACATAATATGGATAATCTTTGAGAACATTATTTAAGGACAGCTGTATCATAAATTGATATGACAGGCTGTCCTTTTCTTTTACTATTTTATAATATCCTCCGCCGGTTCAGCCGGTACGAAAACTCTCTTCTTTTCTTTTTTCTCCTTTTTTGCTGCCTTTGCCCGCTCGGTAGCCTCCCTGCAGAATTCCATCTGGGAATTTATCAACGTTTTGCCACGTTTGTCCTGCTTCTCATACAAACCGGAGGGTTGCAGGATATGTGCTTTTACATTGTCACGGAATTCCAGATCCAGCACATGCATGATCTCTTCCTTGATCCGCTCATCTTCCACAGGGAAAACAATCTCCACACGACGGTCAAGGTTACGTGGCATCCAATCCGCACTTCCCATATAGATTTCATCGGAACCTCCATTGCGGAAATAGAAAATACGGCTGTGCTCCAGGAAATTACCAACGATCGAACGCACGTGAATATTTTCGCTGATACCCGGAATGCCCACCTTCAGGCAGCAGATGCCGCGGATCAGAAGATCGATCCTGACCCCACAGGAAGAAGCATAATACAGCGCTGCAATGATCTCAGGGTCGCACAGAGAATTCATCTTTGCCGCAATGTGAGCCTCTTCTCCCTTTTTCGCATGCTCCGCTTCTCTTTCGATCATTTTTACAAAACGGTCCTTCATCCAGATCGGTGCAACGATCAGGCGATTCCAGCGCTTCGGCTCGGAATATCCGGAAAGCATATTGAACACAGCAGTTGCATCCTCTCCAAACCGTTCATCACAGGTAAATATACCACAGTCTGTATAAAGCTTGGCTGTGGAATCGTTATAGTTTCCGGTTGCCAGATGCACATATCTGCGGATCCCGTTTTCTTCTCTTCTCACAACAAGAGTGATCTTACTGTGTGTTTTCAGGCCCACCAGACCATAGATCACATGACAGCCTGCCTTTTCCAGCATTTTTGCCCAGACGATATTGTTTTCCTCATCAAAACGCGCTTTCAGCTCTACAAGAACAGAAACCTGCTTGCCGTTTTCTGCGGCTTGAGCAAGTGCCGCGATGATGGGTGAATTGCCGCTGACGCGATACAGGGTCTGCTTGATTGCCAGTACATCCGGGTCCTTTGCCGCCTGACGCACGAAATTCACCACCGGATCAAAGCTCATATACGGATGATGCAGGAACACATCACCCTCCCTGATCACCTGAAAAATATCTTTATCATTCTGAAATGCAGGCACTGCTGCCGGTTTGTATTTCGGTTCCTTGAACTGATCGTATCCGTCAATACCATAAACCTTCATCAGCATGGTCAGATCCAGAGGTCCGTTGATAAAAAAGATATCATCTCCATGAACCTGAAACTCCATTTTCAGAATATCCAGAAGCCGCGGATCCATCTTATCTTCCACTTCCAGGCGGATCACCTCTCCCCACTGGCGCTTTTTCAGCTGTTTCTGGATCTCAACCAGAAGATCCTCTGCCTCATCCTCGTCAATAGGAAGATCCGCATTACGCATGATCCTGTACGGATGGGCACAGATCACATCATAGCTTAAAAACAGCTTATCGATGTTGCGCTCAATGATCTGTTCCAGAAGTGTTACGGTTGTATGGCCTTTTTTCTCAGATGGAATGATCACTACTCTCGGAAGTACAGAAGGCACCTGTACAGTGGCAAAATCAATCTCTTCTTTTCCTTTTTTGGTATCTTTTTTGGAAAGAAGCGCTCCGATATTCAACGTTTTATTACGGATCAGAGGAAACGGTCTGGAAGAATCCATTGCCATTGGTGTCAGGACCGGATATACATTATCTTCAAAATACTGATCCACAAATTCTTTCTGCTTCTCGGAAAATGCCTCGTGCTCAAAGATCACATGAAGTCCTGCTTTTTCAAGTGCAGGGACCAGAGACCGGTTTAATGTACTGTACTGTACGTGAACAAGATCATGTGTCTGCCGGCTGATGGCTTTCAGCTGTTCCTTGGCTGTCATTCCTGCAATATCTGTTTTTTTGTACCCTGCATGAACCTGATCCTTCAGGGATGCAACACGGACCATATAAAATTCATCCAGATTGGATGAGGTGATACTCAAAAATTTCAGTCTCTCAAACAGAGGTAGATTTTTGTCTCTGGCTTCACTGAGCACACGATCATCAAATTTGATCCAGCTCAGCTCTCTGTTTACAAAATATTCCGGTTTGTCAAATTCCTTAAATTTCATACAAAAACCTCCTCCGTTATCTTCTTCCCTTCCGTCTCATTACAAGCCGGATTCCAAACACCTCTTCAAAAAATTCCTTTTTATCTTTCAGAAGCCCCAGCTCCAGAGAAACATCCCTTGCGGAATCCACCACCAGGTAAAGAATCCTGTCTTTTAAGGTTACATTAAGCGCTTTTACCTTCTGGTAATGGCTTCTGTCCATAGCATTGGCCAGGCGGAGAATCGCGGTCAGCTTCGCAGTTAGGAGATAATTTTCCCTGCTCATGGATGTTTCACGGTTGATCTCTTTGTAGCAGCCGAATTCTCTGGTATTGTACCTCACCGCACTAGCGATCACCTGCCGCTCCTCTGTGGAAAGACCTATGATCTCCGTAGCCATGATGATCCGGTAAGAGCATTCTGCCACCTCACTCATACTGATATATTTTCCGCAGTCATGAAGAAGAACTGCAATCTGCAAAAGAAGCCGTTCACGTTTTCCCATGCCGTGGATCTTCCTTGTGCTGTCAAAAATATCCAGTGCCACATCGGTAGTTCCTGCAATGTGGTTCTTTCCGCTGGAATACCTTTTGGCAATGTTCCTGGATGCCACCAGGATATCATTTTCAAAATTGTGTACACTTTTCAGATATTTGTTTTTTTCCGCATAGTCATAGGCAATCCCGTCCAGAAGAGAAACACCCGGGATCCAGAGTGCTTCTGCCTGAAAGATTTCTATAAAATTTCGGATGATAACCATGTTCGGCACGATCAGAGACGCATATTCCGGTTCCAACTCCATGGATTCGGCAAGGTCATGATCGGACATGTTTACAATGGTCTCGTATTTCTTCAGGAATTCCTCCTTTGTGATGATATTCTCTCCGGATCTGTCCTGAAAGATCGTATCTGTGAGAAAATCTCCCATCAGGATCAGATTGGAGATTTCCTTGTCCTTAAGATAAAGACGTTGAAAGCTTATCAGATCATTTCGGATAAATTCCTCTATCAGCCGGTCATAATGTGGAGTTGTTTTCTCCAGTTCTTTCAGACGTTCGCGGATACGAAGACTTCCCATACGGATACTCTGGGTCAGCACCAGAGCATCTTTGTCAAAGAGAGAGATCTGCAGATTTCCTCCTCCGATATCCAGGATCGCCGTCCCCTTCTGAATAGCCTTTTTGAAGCCGGATTCAATGGCAGCAATGGATTTATATCCCAGAAAATGCTGTTCCGCATTACTCAGGATCTCTACCCGGATACCAGTTCTCTGATAGATCTGCTCCAGGATGATCACCGGATTTTCCAGCTCACGGAGAGAGCTTGTTGCACACGCACGCCAGCTTTCTACCCCAAATTCAGCCATCATGCGTTTAAAATCATTAAGGATCTCGCAGAGCTCATCCACAGTCTCCATCTCTAGCCGTCCTGCAGCATAAGTTCCACGGCCCAGCTCCAGCTGGTAACGGACATCATTGATCTCCCGGAAGCCGATCCGCTTTGACATTTCAAAGATCTTCATACTGACTTCATAGGAGCCTATATCAATTGCTGCAAAGGTTGTCACCGCCATAGTTTTTCATCCTTTCCCCCAATACACAGGTAAACTATTTCTTTTTTTCTTCCTCTGTTCCCACAATGTAATCAATAAACTGCTGCGCTGCACGTCCGGTCAGTCCGCCGTGAGAGATCTCCCACTGGTTGGCTTTCAGAAGAAGTTCCTCCTCCGGCATGGTAACTCCATAACGGGCTGCCAGTGTGCGGACGATCTCCTGGAACTGTTTTTTGTCCGGTTTGCCAAAGTAGATACGGACGCCAAAGCGATATACCAGTGAAAGCTTCTCCTGCACGGTGTCGGAGGAATGCAGATCATTGTCATCTGCGATCTCCAGCTTATCTGTGGCACGCTCACGGACAAGATTACGCCGGTTGCTTGTGGCATAGATCAGGACATTGTCCGGTTTTTTCTCAAGACCGCCCTCGATCACGGCTTTCAGGTATTTATATTCAATCTCAAATTCCTCAAAGGAAAGATCATCCATATAAATGATAAAACGATAGTTACGGTTTTTGATCTGGGCGATGACTTCATTAAGATCCTGGAACTGATGCTTATAGGCCTCAATGATACGAAGTCCCTGATCATAATACTGGTTCAGGATTCCCTTGATACTGGAAGATTTACCGGTTCCCGCATCACCAAAGAGCAGACAGTTGTTCGCCTTTCTCCCCTGTACAAATGCCTCTGTATTATCAATGAGCTTTTTCTTGGCGATCTCATATCCTACCAGATCATCGATCTTCACATGTGCGATCCTTGTGATAGGCTGGATCTCCACCTTTCCCTCCTCATCGTGGCCGATACGGAATGCCTTATGGAGACCAAGCTTGCCAACACCGAAATCTTTATAGAAGGATACCATATCATCCATAAATTCTTCGGTTGTGGTGGCTGCTGCCAGGGTTTTGCTCATCTGGCAGATACGGTCACGGATCCTGGTATTAAAGAGCTTGCTGTTCTCATCCGGTGTCTGGTAATCACAGATCACCCTGCAGCATACAGTTCCGAACACTTTATCAAAGACCGTGATGTCAAAATCATACAATTCCTTGAAAATCTGGAAATCATTTTTTGCCAGGTCGTTAATGCTGCCCTTGATCGCTCCTCGTATCTCGCTTGCCATACTGAAAGCGTTCTCATGATTTACCAGAAGGAAGGTAAGATATGTATGCCAGATATTTCCGGAAAAACCGTACATTCCTGCCAGCTCCACCAGCCCGTTGACACTTTTGAAAAACTGGTCTTCTCTTGCCTTGAGTGCTTCTTCATCTGCTTCATAAAGATTAATAAGTTCTGTCATATCGTCCAGTATCTCACCGTTTGAAAATCCACGGTAAAGGATACATTCCTGAATTCTTGCCAACATAATAATTTAGCTCCTCTGTCTCTTAATAATTTCCAAGAACACGGAGAACATTCGCCTCCGCCTCGATTCCTCTTAACGCATTCTCCACAGCGCTTTCGCCAAGTTTCCCTGTGAAATCCACGAAAAAACGGTATTCCCAGGATTTTCCCGGAATCGGACGGGATTCAATTTTGGTCATGTTCAGTCCGTTGTAGATAATATGTGAAAGCATGTTGTAAAGAGTTCCGCTTTCATGAGGCAGCTCAAAACAGATGCTGATCTTCCCGGCCTTTTCCTCATATTCCGGTTTCCTGCTTACAATAATAAAACGTGTAGAGTTTGCTTTTTCTCTGCAGATATTTTCTGCAAGGACCTTCAGACCGAATACCTCACCAGCCTCACGGCTTGCGATAGCTGCCACGCCTTTGTCCCCCACCTCACTGACCTTTTTGGCCGCGCCTGCGGTGTTTTCCACTTCCTTCTTTTTCCAGGAAGGGTTTTCCTCCAGAAATGCCTTGCACTGGGCAAGCCCCTGAGGATGAGAGCAGACTTCCCTGATATCCCCTATCTGTGCATCCGGCATGCCCAGAAGCACATGATCCACACGGATGATCTGCTCGCCTACGATATACAGCTTGTACTCCATAAGAAGGTCATAGATATCAGCCACGATACCTGCAGTAGAATTCTCAATAGGAAGTACCGCATAATCGGCCTTGCCATGGGTTACATCCTCCATAGCTGTCCTCCATGTTTTTACATGGTAGCTTTCGATATTTTTCCCAAAGTACTGCCGCATAGCCGCATAGCTGTAGGCTCCCTCTACACCCTGGAACACAACCGTTGCGTTTTCAAGGGGAACATGCTTCACAGTTGTGAAATTGCGCTCTCCGTAAATCCCATGCTCTGTCAACAGCTGGTACTGTCTCTTACGGCTGATGGCCATGATCTGACGGAAAAGTTCCTGCACGCCGAGGCTGTTAAAGTCCCCGTGGGCCTTGTTTTTCAGCGTATGGATCTTCTGGCTCTCACGTGCCGGATCCAGTACCTGCTTACCGGTTTTTATTTTATATTCAGCGACTTCCTCACTCACCTTCATTCGTTTTTCAAAGAGACGTACGATCTCACTGTCGATCTCATCGATCTCGTCTCTGTATCTTTCCAAATCCGTCATTGGTTTCCTCCGTTATGTTTCCTGATAATTTCTGTAAGATCCCCCAGAAACGCCAGGGAACCAAAAGCAATGATCACATCCTCTTTTCCTGCCAGCTGATAGGCCTCTGCTACTGCGGCTTCGATGTTGTCAAAGGGCCTTACATCAGAATGAAATTCCCGCACCGCATCTGCCAGCTCCTGCGGGGTCAGAGCCCTGGGGTTATCCGGTGCCGCAATCGTCAGGATGGTATCTGCGTATTTTTCTGTTTTCTGGATGACCTTGCGGTAATCCTTGTCACGGAACATTCCCATGATGTAGATGATCCTTTTTCCCTTAAAATACCGTTCAATGGATGCAGCCAGCATGTCTGCCGCTGCAGGGTTATGAGCTCCATCAACCACAAAATCCGGTTCTGTCCCGAGAAGTGCAAATCTTCCCGGCCAGGTGGTACGTTTCAATCCATCCTGTCTCTGGACCAGTGTTGTGGGATATCCCTGTTCATTCAGGATTTCCAGTGCCCGGAGCGCTGCCACCGCATTTTCCTTCTGATAGGCACCTGCCAGGGATATTGTATATTTTTCTCCTTTATAAAGAAAGGTCTGGCCGGTTATGGATGCTTCCAGTACCTCTGCGCTGTCCCGGTCTGCTGCCTCGTATGGCACATTCTGTTCTTCGCATATTCTTCGTATGACCGCCTCTGCCTCCGGCTGCTGCTTTACAGTTACCATATGACTGTTCGGTTTAATGATGCCGGCCTTTTTTTCTGCTATCTCGCCCAGGGTATTTCCAAGAAATGCCGTATGATCCATACTGATGGATACCAGAATGGAAAGAACTGTAGTACTTATAATGTTGGTGGCATCCAGATCCCCGCCCATACCAACTTCCATTAATACCAGATCGCATTTCTCATCCCGAAAATAAAGAAATGCGGCTGCAGTTTCAATTTCAAATACTGACGGATGCGGTTTTCCCTCTTTTACGATCTCATCGATCACCTCCGCGATCCTTGTCACATATGCTGCAAATTTCTCTCTGCTGACAGGTTCTCCGTTAACCTCCATCCTCTCTCTGTAGGAATAGACCGCCGGGGAAATATATCTTCCGACCCGGTAACCTGCACCTGATAAAGCGGAATACAGATATGCGATCACAGAACCCTTTCCGTTAGTTCCCGCTACATGAACATACTTCAGTTCATCCTGGGGATCTCCAAGCCGCCTCATCAGTTCTCTCATATTTTCCAGTCCCAGAACAATTCCCTTTTTCAGTTCCGCAGCTCTGATGTAGGCACGACTTTCTTCATAATTCATCGTCTGTTTTCTCCTTCCGCATGTGTTGATGATCCATTACTGCTTTTTCACTTTGCAGTAATAATTTTGTTCATTATAACCCACGTGTATATTTTTTTCAAGGCAGGGAAGGCTATTAAAGACGCTTTTCCACGTTAAATATATTTAAAGTCCAGGCGGATATTCGCAGCCCCGCAGAGGACTTTCATAATTCAGTTAAACTGACATTTTTCCGGAAAGCGCAGGATTTCTGCTGATGAGAAGGAGCTTTAAAATGCAAAAGAAGGATTTTTTTCTGTGCGGTTTTACAGGCTGGTGTCTGGAGATCTTATGGACAGGACTGCACTCTCTTGTCACCGGACATTTTACTATGATGGGCAAAACATCTCTTCTGATGTTCCCTGTTTACGGACTTGCAGCACTGATCCGTCCGGCTTACTACAAGCTTGCCCGCTTTCCGGTTATGGTACGGGGGATCATTTACAGCTGCGGGATTTTTTTCGTGGAATTTTTAAGCGGATCTTTTTTTCAGAAGCTTCACATCTGTCCCTGGGATTATTCTCATGTTCCGCTTCAGTATAAAGGAGTGATCCGGCTGGACTATGCTCCTCTGTGGTTTTTTACCGGTCTCTTTTTCGAATGGCTTCTTCGACAAAATCCTCGGAAAGTCTCTTGAAAATCTCACAGTTATATTATATGATAACTGGAAGGAATCTTATTTCCAGTAAATAATTGGAGGTACAACATGAGACATTTAATGAGTCCATTGGATTTCTCGGTTGAAGAGCTTGATAAGCTTCTGAATCTCGCCGACGACATCGGGAAAAATCCAAAAAAGTATGCGCATACCTGTGATGATAAAAGGCTTGCGACATTGTTTTACGAACCAAGTACACGTACACGTTTAAGTTTCGAAGCAGCCATGATGAATCTTGGAGGAAAGGTTCTCGGTTTTTCTTCTGCTGATTCCAGCTCCGCATCCAAAGGCGAAAGCGTTGCCGATACTATTCGCGTTGTTTCCTGTTATGCAGATATCTGTGCTATGCGTCATCCGAAAGAGGGTGCTCCGCTTGTAGCTTCTATGTCATCCAACATTCCGGTGATCAATGCCGGTGATGGCGGCCACCAGCATCCTACCCAGACATTAACCGATCTTTTAACTATCCGTTCCCTGAAGGGCAGACTTGACAATATTACCATCGGCCTCTGCGGTGACCTGAAATTCGGCCGTACCGTTCACTCTCTGATCGAGGCTCTGGTCCGTTATGAAAATGTGAAATTTGTTCTGATCTCTCCGGAGGAGCTTCGTATTCCAAGCTATATCCGTGAGGATGTTCTGAAACGCAACAATGTCGAGTTTGTCGAGGAGGAACGTCTGGAGGATGCACTTCCGGATCTGGATATCCTGTACATGACCCGTGTTCAGAAGGAACGTTTCTTCAACGAAGAGGATTATGTCCGCATGAAAGATTTCTATGTTCTGGACAAACAGAAAATGGAGCTTGCACCGAAGGATATGTATGTCCTCCACCCACTCCCACGTGTTAACGAGATTTCTGTTGAAGTGGATTCTGATCCACGTGCCGCTTATTTCAAACAGGTCCAGTATGGTGTGTATGTCCGTATGGCCCTGATTCTTACATTACTGGAGGTGGAACTGCCATGTTAAACGTAGGTGCTCTTCGTGAGGGTTATGTTCTGGATCATATCAAAGCCGGCAAGGCAATGACGATCTATCATGACCTGAAGCTGGATAAGCTGGACTGTACGGTTGCTATCATCAAAAATGCCCGCAGCCAGAAAATGGGAAAAAAGGATATCATCAAGGTTGAATGCCCCATCGAGGATCTGGATCTGGATATCCTTGGTTTTATCGATCATAATATTACCGTAAATATCATCAAGGACGAAAAGATCGTTGCAAAGAAAGAGCTGAAGCTGCCGAAGCAGGTTGTGAACGTGATCAAATGCAAGAATCCTCGCTGCATTACTTCCATCGAGCAGGGACTGGATCAGATTTTTGTTCTTGCAGATGAAGAGAATGAGGTTTACCGGTGTAAGTATTGCGAGGAGAAATATAGAGGTAAACGGAATAAATAGAGTTCATATGAGCATGATTAACAAACGGACGCGTCCGGTCCCCGCTTCGATATTTGGCTGTTTCGGAGCCTAGTAATACTAAGCCTGCGAAAGACTGCTAAAAACATTTTCCAAAATCATGAACTCGCTCCTGACGTCGCTCAGACAGCATGATTTTGAAAAATAACGCAGTCTCCCGCAGACCAAGTATTACTACGGCTCCTGTAAAGGCCTGAATATCGACGCGGGGACCGGGCGCTGTGTTTTCATAGATTTTGAAATGGTGGGTTTCTGCTCATTGCTCCTCTGTTTTTTTATTGTTGACTTTTTATGTTAGATATTTTATTCTTTTAGAAACAGATTTGCATTTCCGGAAAGGATTGTCTGTATTACATTTTTTAGTTTTTCTATTTCTATTCTTATTATAATCTACCGATTCTGGTATTTTTTCATTTTATCAAGTTTACATACACATAGCTGTTGCGCAAAGGAAAATGTATTGTCTGTTTTTATTTTTTCTGTTATATTGTAATCAGACAATTTCTTTCTGATTTCCTTTTGCAGGAAGGATTTTTTATGACACAGAAAGAAATGATTACAAATGATAAAATCGGTTCTGCAACTGTATTTCAGCATGAAGATACGGTTCTAAAGACTGCCGCTCAATTCTTTGCCGAGGAGCTGATTCCTTATCTTGGCATTGATGGAAAGGTTGTATCTTCTGCTCCTACAGAGTCCATTGTTCTTAATCTTAAGAAATTCTATGAAGATATCAATCTCATCATGGAAGATGGTACGTGGAAACACTTTGAATTTCAGAGTAAGAATGAAGGGATTCCCGGTTTGAAGCGTTTTCGATCCTATGAAGCTGTGACCAGTTATCAGTATGGCGTTTCTATCACCACATACGTTCTTTATTCGGGAAATATCCGAAATCCGGTCACTTCATTTACTGAAGGAATAAATACTTATCGTATTATTCCGATCATAATGAAGAATCACAATGCAGATAGGCTGATTGAAACGCTGAAAGAGAAATTTTCCTCTGAAGACATTCTTACAAAGGCTGATCTCGTTCCGTTAACACTTATCCCTCTGATGGATGGTCAACTTTCTCAAAAGGAACGATTCATTCAGGCATTCTCTCTGACCGAAAATACAAAAGATATTCCATCGGAAGATCTGCAAAAAATTGAGGCAATGCTCTACACTATGGCAGATAAGTTTCTTGAAAATGATGATTTTGAACATGTAAAGGAGTGTATTCGTATGACACGTTTGGGTCAGATGCTGTTTAATGATGGTTTTAATGATGGTTTCAACAATGGTTCCCAGAAAAAGCAGCTTGAAATTGCCCGAAATCTGATAGGAAAACTCAGTGATACTTCTATCGCTGAAACTACCGGTTTGTCTTTGGATGTGATTTTGGAGCTGAAAAAAGAAAAAACTATGAAACTATAAAAAGCTGTCATTCTTTATCAAAAAAGCAACTGGTATTTCACAGATCAGATCTGCAAAATACAGTTGCTTTTATTATGTGCTTATTATCATACACAGTCAGACCGATAAGCCGGGTTATGTCGTTGGGTGATCATCTATCTAGGCCTTCCGTTGCCAGAAGGCTCCAGCGACCTACCTGAAAGCACGACGGGCCGCCGTATGGCTTTCTTCTCGGTCTTGCTTCGAATGGAGTTTACATGTGCCCGCTCTGTTACCACAGCGGCGGTAGTCTCTTACACTGCCTTTCCACCCTTACCCCGCAAAACGGGGCGGTTTATTTCTGTTGCACTGGTCTGGGAGTTACCTCCACCGGACGTTATCCGGCATCCTGCCCTGTGAAGCCCGGACTTTCCTCGTCTGGACCCTTTCGTCTGTCCAGCCGCGATCACCTGGCCTGGCTGCGCACCTGCTATTTTAACACAGGTGTATAGACTTGTAAAGTTGGAATTTTCTTGGTCTCCTATGTCTTTTACATGGAAATCCATCCAAATGCATTTGCCACAGAACTGAAAAGAATGATCGCCGCAAAGATTGGGCAAAGATACTGGATCATAAAATTAAAGATTCTTTTTCTGCGGAAAGTACCACCTTCCTGCAGTACTTCCTCTTCAATCTTCTTTGTACCAACTACTCTGGATATCAGAAGACAGGTAGCAATCGCTGCGATCGGCATCATGACAGAGTTCGTCAGGAAATCAAAGAAATCAAGGAACTGCATTCCAATGATCTTAACACACGCCAGAGGACCATAGCCAAGAGAAGAAAGACTTCCGAGAACAACCATGATAATTCCGACAAATACTGTTGCCTTCTTGCGTCCCCATTTCAGTTCATCCTGAAAAGTAGATACTGCACTCTCAGTCAATGCAATAGAACTGGTCAAGGCTGCACAGAGAACCAGTACAAAAAACAGGATTCCAACCAGAGTTCCAAATCCCATGCTTGCGAATACCTTCGGAATCGTAATAAACATCAGTGCCGGTCCCGCCTGTAACGTATCCGGATCTCCACCGGAGAATGCAAACACAGCCGGAATGATCATCAGACCTGCCATCATTGCGATCGCTGTGTCAAAAATTTCTACATTTTGTGTAGACCCTTCAATAGATACATCCTTTTTCATATAAGAACCAAAAGTTACCAGAATACCCATTGCGATCGACAGAGAATAAAACATCTGTCCCATTGCCGCAACCACTGTCATCCAGGAGAAGTTTTTGATATTTGGTATCAGAAAATATTTCACACCTTCCAGTGCTCCTGGCCTCGTTACCGAATAAATGACAATGACCACAGACAAGAATACCAGTATCGGCATCATTAATTTGGAAACTCGTTCCACGCCATTCTGCACACCTGCATAAATGATCACCAGCGTAAGCAGTGTAAAAAACAGGAAACAGGTTTCTGTAGAAAATCCATCCGCTATAAAAGCAGAAAAATATCCGTCTTCAGCAAGAGTCTGACTGCCTCCCTTTACATACTCCACCAAGTATTTAATTACCCAGCCACCGATCACGGAATAATACGGCACGATCAGAACCGGTATGATCGCATTGATCCAACCGCCCAAAGACAGCCACTTTGATTTACCAAAAGTTCCAAACGCACCTACCGGACTTTTCTTTGTCATACGTCCCAGAGCTGTCTCTGCCACGATCATAGAATATCCAAAGGTCAATGCCAAAATGATATAGATCAGTAAAAAAATTCCACCGCCGTACTTTGCCGCCAGATAAGGGAATCTCCATATATTCCCAAGCCCTACCGAAGCACCAGCTGCAGACAGTACAAATCCAATCTTCCCGGAAAATGTACTCCTCTCATGTTTATGTTTCTCCATAATTCTTCCTTTCCCGTCACATATTTGTTTTTCATATTCTTTATGTCTTCTCAATTTCCGCTCATATGATAATACCATGCTTTTATCCCTCAGGCAAACAATATATTAAAAAAATGCAGAGCCTATATTTCCTGAATTACTGTTCACTCCATTCTCAATAACACGCTTCGCGATGCTCAGAATTTATGCTAATCACATAAATTCGCACAGTATGGCTCGGGTTTTCTGTGACCTTCGCTCACAAAAAACACCTCGCGGAATATTACCAGTGAGCAGTAACTTTCCTTCTCTGCATCTCACAACCATACTCTCCGCACATTTTATGTTTTTCCTACCAGTTGGATGCACCAGCCTGGGGGAGAGGATATCGGTTTGGGCTGCTGCGGAGGAGGGGTGATAACTACTTGGGCTGCGGGAGTCGGCGTTATTGCGGCAGGGTCAGCTGTCTGAGCCAACGGCGAGTTCTGGCCCTGCCACAATGCTTTTAGCCGACTCACGGAGTCCTAGTAGTATCCCCCGACGGAGTCCCTGCCCGGACCGATATCCTCTCCCCCAGGCGTCCGTCGTCCGCCATCCACCATCCGTCATTCTGCTACCACCACTTTCCCCAGCAGTATCCCCCTACGCAACCATCCACTCTGACGTTATCGTCCAAACATTTGTTCGTAAATTAATTTCCTACCGGAGCACCAACGTCCACTCCTGCCGATCCACAACCTCACCGATCACCCCAGCCTGCAGACCAGCCGCATCCAGCCGCTTCATGATCTCCGGCACATCCCTCTCCGGAACCGCCGCCAGCAATCCCCCAGAAGTCTGCGGATCAAACACCAGATCCTCCCGCCAGAGTACCGCCGAACTCTTCACTCCGGTTTTCTCAGCAAACTCCCGGTTCCTGTAAGCCCCACCCGGAATCAATCCCATAGAAGCAAACTCCTTCACATCCGGAAGCACCGGCAGCTTCTCCGTATCGATCACAACCGTCCGGTCACTGGCCACAGCCATCTCCGTAGCATGTCCCCCAAGACCAAACCCCGTCACATCCGTACAGGCATGAACCTCAAACTTTTTTAAAACCTCACAGGCATCCCGGTTCAGTTTCTTCATGGAAGCCAAAACCGCCTTACGTGCACCTTCCGTCACCAGATCCGCCTTGATCGCCGTATTCACGATCCCCGCACCCAGCGCCTTCGTCAGGATCAGCTTATCCCCGGTCTGCGCTCCAAAATTCTTCCAGAACTTCCTCGGATCTACAAAACCCGTCACACTGAGCCCATACTTTGGTGTATCATCCTGGATCGTATGGCCACCGGCAAGAACCGCACCAGCCTCCATCACCTTATCTGCACCACCACGCAGGATCTCCCCGAGGATCTCCACATCCATATCCTTCGGAAACGCCACAATATTCAAAGCTGTCTTCGGAGTTCCACCCATGGCATATACATCACTCAATGCATTTGCCGCCGCGATCTGCCCGAAATCATAAGGATCATCTGCCACCGGAGTAAAAAAATCCAGTGTCTGGATCAGTGCCAGATCTTCGGAAACCTTATAAACGGCAGCATCATCCGAAGTGTCTGTTCCAACCAGAAGATCCGGATCAGAGAACTTTGGCAGCCCTCCAAGAACTCCCGCCAGAGTCCCCGGTCCTACCTTAGCTGCACAGCCACAGTTTGGAGCCAGTTTTGTCAGTTGTACTTTTTCTTTCATGATCATTTTCCCTTTCCTTTAAGCCCTGTAAATCCCGTTATCCATCCGCAGCACCACAGAAAACTTTAACTTTTCCGATTCACACTCAAAAGGCTCCACACACCACAGATCCTATGCACAGAGAAATCCTAATCTTCTCATCTTTGCGCCAACCGATATCTGCACTGCATAGAGCCTTATATCTACACATAGCTTTTTTTATTCATACAATTAATTTATACATTAAAACAACTACCGCCAATAAACTCCCTCAGAAGCGAATTAAACGGAACACCCTCACTGGGCACCGACACAAAATAATCCAGGAACTTCAAAAGCCGCTTCGCCTCCTGATACTCCGGTTCACTCTTGTCAATTCCAAAAAGCAGCGGTTCCGCATAAACCTTCAGGCAGGCAAGCTCATACACAAGAGCAGAATTAAACATCACATCTGCTTCCTCCTGGAACGGAAAAATATTCTGCTCCTCGCCTCTCCGTACAGAAGGCCACCTTGCAATGGTATCCTTTGCGGAAGTTCCACGTGTACGTGCATCACGGACAATCCGGCGGATCAGCCTTCCATCCGTTGTGGGGATCCGGTTATGCTCATCAATGTTCAGCTGTGTCAACGCACTGATATAGATCTTAAACTTACTCTCTTTTGGAAGGGCATAACTCAGCTTGTCATTAAGCCCGTGAATGCCTTCGATGACCAGGATATCATCTTTTCCAAGCTGAAGCTGGTCTCCCCGGTATTCCCTGCATCCGGTCTTGAAATTAAATGTAGGAAGATCCACGGTTTTTCCCGAAAGGAGATTCAGCATATCTTCATTAAACTGCTGCGTGTCAATGGCTTCCAGACACTCATAATTCTTTTCTCCGAATTCATCCAGCGGCGTATGTTCACGATCCACAAAATAGTTATCCACAGCAATGGGATGCGGCTTCAGACCATGAGCAGAAAGCTGAATAGATAATCTGTGAGAAAAACTGGTCTTTCCGGAAGAAGACGGACCTGCGATCATTACGAACTTTACATTGCCCCTTCTCCGGATCTCCTCGGCAATCGAAGAAATCTTGGCCTCATGGAGTGCCTCCTGAATCAGCATCAGGCTCTGCACACCTTCTCTTGTGATCCGGTCATTGAGATCTCCTACAGTGGCAACATCCAGCTTATCGCCCCACTCTTCCGATTCCTTCTGCACATGGAAGATCTTAGCCTGGGGTTCAAAAGGCTCCAGCACATCCGGGTTCTTCTGCCTCGGAAGGATCAGCACAAAGCCTTCATCATAAAGCTGCAGATCAAAATACTTCACATAGCCGGTATCTGGTGCCATAAATCCGTAAAAATAATCCTCGAAATTTTCCAGGCTGTAAATATTCACTCTGGAAACCCGTCGATAACGGAACAGCTTTTCTTTATCATACATATGATGCCTGTGGAACATGGAAACAGCATCATCCGTGCTGACACTGCGTTTGCAAATCGGAAGCTTCCGTTCTACCAGTTCCCGCATCCGCACTTTTACCCGGTCAAGAAGCTCCTGATCCAGGGTAGCACTGCCTTTCATGGTAAAATAAAGAGCATTTCCAATAGAATAATGGATCACAACATGATCCACATTCTCTTTTCCAGCTACATCAAAAATTGCCTTCAAAAGAATAAAGATCGCACTTCTCCGATAGGTTTTTCGACCGGCACTGTCCTTTGCGGTTATAAATCCCAGTGTACAGTCATGCTGAAGCTTCTTGTGAAGCTCACGGAGCTTTCCGTTCTCAGTCACAAGGATCACCGGATACTCTGTTTTGCCCTCATAATCCCTTATGATCTCAGAATACGGTGTCATTTTGGGGTATTCCCTTGTTTCTCCGTTTATGGTCACTTTAATCATTGTCTGTTCCATAACGATCCCCTCCACAGGCTTATATATTTATACAGCTGCCCGATTTTTCGGACAGCCATGTGTTTCACAATTCATTTTTCCGAAACGGATAATCGTATTCCGTCCCACTACATATTCATGAATACAAACACTTTTTTGCAATCCGCTTTTACAAAACAATATATGGATTTTTCACACTGGCGCAGGTTGTCTTAAGCGCAGGGAATGCCGCATTCAGCTCCTTCTCCATAGCTTCCGCAAAAATATACTCCGTACCGTAATGTCCGGCATCTACAATCGCCAGACCATCTGCCATAGTATCAATGGCAGTATGATAATCAATATCTCCGGTCACATATACATCCGCACCGGCGGCCATTACATCACCGATCATACTCTTTCCGCTTCCTGTACAGATCGCCACAGTCTCGATCTTCCGATCCAGATCACCGTAAACCCGCACATCCGGAAGATGATTGCATTCTTTTACATATTTTCCAAACTCACCAAGAGTCATAACATGGGGAAGCTTTCCCACTCTTCCGAACCCCTCCGGCTGCTCCCCGGATCCATCGGTAACTGTAAGCACCCTTGTATCCTGAAGCTTCAGATGCTCTGCACTTAAATCTGCCATTCCGATCACATCATAATTGGTATGCATGGCAAAATACGGGATATCCTCCTTTATCAGACGGAGGATCTTTCTTCCGGTAAAGGTATGATTGTTGATCTTTTTGATCCCGGAAAAGATCATTGGGTGATGGGTAAGGATCATATCCGCACCAGCAGCCACCGCCTCATCCAACACCGGTTCCGTAAGATCCAGCGCAAGAAATACATGGGAAATCTCTTTCTGGTCATCTCCCACCAGCAGTCCCACATTATCCCAGTCCTCCGCAAATTTTTGCGGATGGTGCTCATTCAGCCATTCGATCAGTTCATATGCTTTCATATCGTTTCAGAGCTGTATGGATCAGCTCCATTTCCTCCTTTACTTCTTCCAGACGAGTTTTTGCGGAAACAGACTCTGCCCCGGAAAGACCGGCAAGTAGTTTCTTACGGATCATTTCCTCCCGTAGAAGATACTCTTTAAGGACCGGGTGACATTTTTTCAGAAGGAGAGGTCCAAACCAGGCCTCTTCCTCTGTGTAAACAGTCTTTTCTCCCGAATTGTTACGTACCGCTTTCATCATAGGATAAAATTTTCCGTCTTCTTTTATCATTTCTTCCCTTACGATCTCCCAGCCGATCTCAGAAAGAAAATGCCGGAAATGAGGAAGGTCCGACTGAGGCTGCAGGATCAGTTCCTGAAACCCCTCCCGGACCTTCGCTCCATCCTTTAATATCCTTTCCATCAGAGGACCACCCATTCCCGCGATCACCAGGGTATCACCTTCTCCCGGCTCAAGCTTCGCAAGCCCGTCGCTCAAACGGGTCTCTATGTAATCTTCAAGGCCATAACGGGTAATATTCTCCCTGGCTCTTGAAAGCGGTCCCGGACGTACATCCATGGCAATGGCTGACGGAACTGTTTTTTCACTGACAAGCCAGATCGACAGATAGCCATGGTCACATCCTACGTCTGCCAGCCGGTTTCCTTTTGTTACCATACCGGCAATGGCACGAAGACGCATGGAAAGCTGTACGGATATATTTTTATCAGTCAAGATAATCCTTCAGCTTGCGGCTGCGGCTGGGATGACGCAGCTTGCGCAGAGCTTTTGCCTCGATCTGACGGATACGCTCTCTTGTGACATTGAACTCTTTACCAACTTCCTCCAGAGTTCTGGCACGTCCGTCGTCCAGTCCGAAACGGAGGCGGAGAACCTTCTGTTCACGGTCAGTAAGCGTACTTAAGACTTCTACCAGCTGCTCCTTCAGAAGTGTAAATGCAGCTGCATCTGCAGGTACCGGAACATTATCATCCTGGATGAAATCGCCAAGATGACTGTCTTCCTCCTCACCGATAGGAGTTTCCAGAGATACCGGCTCCTGGGAGATCTTAAGGATCTCACGTACACGGTCTACCGGCATGTCCATCTCCTCAGCGATTTCCTCCGGCGTAGGTTCACGTCCAAGCTCCTGGAGCAGCTGACGGGAAACACGGATCAGCTTGTTGATAGTCTCAACCATATGCACAGGGATACGGATGGTACGTGCCTGATCTGCAATGGCTCTTGTGATAGCCTGACGGATCCACCAGGTTGCATAGGTACTGAACTTGTAGCCTTTTCTGTAATCAAATTTTTCAACAGCTTTGATAAGGCCAAGATTTCCCTCCTGGATCAGGTCGAGGAACAGCATTCCACGTCCAACATAACGCTTTGCAATGCTGACAACAAGACGGAGATTGGCCTCTGCCAGACGTTTCTTGGCAGCCTCATCCCCCTTTTCCATTCTCTTGGCAAGCTCGATCTCCTCATCTGCACTTAACAGACTGACTTTACCGATTTCTTTCAGGTACATACGGACCGGATCCTCGATGCTGACACCTTCCGGTACAGAGAGGTCGATCTTATCAAGCTCTACCTCTTCTTCATCTTCCATCCCATCCATATCCATATCGTTATCAAGGAGGAGTTCGTCACCGCTGTTTTCTGTGATACGGAGAACGTCCACACCGCTGGCCTCCAGGAAGTCAAAAACCTTCTCCATCTGATCCACTTCCAGTGGAGAGTCCTTGAAAAAGTCGCTGATCTCCTGATATTCCAGCACATTCTTTTTCTTTTTTGCAAGTTCAAGAAGCTCTACAAGTTTCTCGCTGAATTTTGCCATATTCATTTCCATAGGTGCTCTATACCTCCATATAGTGTTTATATTTTATCCTTAATTGAAAGAAATATGCAGCTGCTGCCTCTTTCTTCCAAGGTCTTCCAGTTCTTTTTTTGCTTTTATCAGTTCCTGAAGCCCGGCCATGTCTGACGGGTCCCAGGTACGGTTTTTTTCTTTGAGGCTTTCTTCCTTGATCCGCAGCAGCGCATCGGAAAAAGCCCTCTGCTGTTCTCCTTCGTTTTCCAGATGGATGGTGGCGTTAAAAAGAGATGCCACCTCCCGCTGCTCCTCACTGTCTGTAAAGGCGTTGAGAAGCTTTCCCGGATTGGTCTCTCCCTCCTTATGCTGTTCAAACAGCATCTGGGCTACCTCTTTATACAACGGTACCACAAAATCGGAAGGGGAAATGTATTTTTCCACCTGTTCAAAAATACCCGGATAATTTACAAGCCAGGTCAGCATCAGCTTCTGTGCTTTGTCTGCGGCGGATTCCTTTTTCTTTGTTTCCGGAGTCCCGGACTTTGGCTGGATCCGTTTCTCTGCAGGCGTTCCCTTCAGAGCCAGCGTGTTGACCCTTTTCCGGATATCCTCCGTGCCCACTCCATAGCGGCCGTATTCCTTTACAATGGCTTCTATATAAAGATTCCTCTCCAGTTCATCGGAAAGCTCCAGAAGCATCCCGGCACACCGCTCAAAAAACTGATTCTGTCCCTGGGGTGCATCCATGGCAAATTCCTGTTCCGCAATATGTACACGGAACATAAAGCTGTCCATGGCCCGGTCCAGACGTTCCTCAAAGGCCTCCGCTCCTTCATTCTTGATGAACTCGTCCGGATCCTTCCAGGGCTTCAGGCTTACTACCCTGGACGTGACTCCCGCCTCCCGCAGGATCGGGATCGCACGAAGGGCCGCCCGGATCCCTGCACCGTCACTGTCATAAAGAAGCAGGACTTCCTTGGTGTAACGTTTCACAAGACTTGCATGTCCGGAGGTCAGTGCAGTTCCAAGCGACGCCACTGCATTGGTAAAGCCTGCCTGATGCATGGCGATCACATCCATATATCCCTCACAGAGGATCAGATAATTCTTCCTGGTGGTCCTGGCCACATTCAGCCCGTAAAGATTCCGGCTCTTATCAAATATCTTCGTCTCCGGTGAATTCAGGTACTTGGGCTTGCCATCTCCCATGACACGACCTCCGAAACCAATGACCCGGTTGTTTACATCCATGATCGGGAAGATCACACGGTTCCAGAACTTATCATACATGCCTCGCCGCTCATCTACATTGAACAGGCCGGATTCCCTGAGAAGTTCATCACTGTAGCCCTTACCCTTAAGATATTTGTACAGATCATCACTATACTTATCCGAATATCCAAGACCGAATTTACGGATGGTTTCCTCGGAAAGACCTCTTCCTGTCAGATATCCGTAAGCCGTCTTTCCGCCTTCTCTCCGGAGCTGATAATAAAAGTACTGTGCTGCCAGCTTGTTGATCTCCAGAAGATTTGCTCTCTGTTCTGCTTTTTCTCTGGCTTCTCTGGAATACTCGATCTTCGGAAGCTCTACCCCTGCCCGGTCAGCCAGATATGACAGCGCCTCACCAAACGAGTAATTCTCATATTCCATGATAAAATTGTATACGTTTCCTCCTGCCCCGCAGCCAAAGCAGTAATACATCTGCTTGGATGGTGTTACGGAAAAGGAAGGGGTTTTCTCATTATGGAAGGGACACAGCCCAAAATAGGAACTCCCCCTCCGTGTCAGTTTCACATACTGGGATATCACGTCTACAATGTCATTTTTCATTCGGACTTCTTCTATGATGTCATCTGAATAACGCATGCTTATCCCTCTTTTCCATTTAATAGACCTCCCAGGCTCTCGGTATATAGATCTCCCTGAATTTCTCCATGGAATACTGATCCGTCATTCCCGAAATATAATCACATACTGCCTGTTCCTTAGGTACTCCCCGGTATTCCACCAGTTCCCTGTATTCCCGGGACATTGCCTCCGGATGGTCAGTATAATATCCGTACAGTTCACTCAGCATCTGGATCACTTTATCCTCTTCCTTCCTGGCAACCGGATTCTCATAGACATTCCGGAACATCAGCGCCCGAAGCTCCATCATCGCCTCAAAAACATCCGGCGACATGGAGATGCTGTCTTTCCCCATACTGTTCTCTATAATATTATGTACGAAAGTATTCAGCCGTTCTCTCGTGGTATAGCCCAGAAAAGTTCTCATTGTGACAGGAATATCATCTTCTGTGATGATCCCTGCCCGCTGGGCATCGTCCATATCATGGTGGATATAGGCGATCTTGTCAGAAAAACGTACCACCTGTCCTTCCAGTGTGAAAGGATTTCCGCTGGTGCGGTGATTCATGATCCCATTGCGGACTTCCCAGGTAAGGTTCAGCCCGTTTCCGTTCTTCTCCAGTACTTCCACAACCCGGACGCTCTGCCTATAGTGTGCAAAGCCACCCGGATGTACCTGATCCAGTGCTCTCTCTCCTGCATGTCCAAAAGGCGTATGCCCCAGATCATGTCCCAGAGCGATGGCTTCCACCAGATCTTCATTTAAGCGAAGTGCCTTGGCAATAGTCCGGGCGATCTGCGATACCTCCAGTGTATGTGTCAGCCTGGTACGGTAATGATCTCCCTGTGGTGCCAGAAACACCTGTGTCTTATCCTTCATACGGCGAAAAGCCTTACAATGAAGGATCCTGTCTCTGTCTCTCTGATACGTTGTCCGCACATCGCATTCCTCTTCCGGGTGCTCCCGGCCTCTGGTATCTGCGCTGTGAGAAGCATAAGGACTCAAAAGCTCCCGTTCTCTCTGTTCCATGCTCTCTCTGATGTTCATAAGCATTTCCTCCACAGTCTGACAAACAGCGGCGACAAAATACCCTCTGTTAATTATATTCTACACAAAACCACAAATTCCTCTTTTCTGAAAAAATAATTCAAAAAATATTGGGGTTACGGTCTGATCAGCACTTAAGATGTCCAAAATTATCCTATTGTATATGAAACGAATACAAATATATCATGCAGATCTTCCCATTTTAGCTTCTCACCAGTGCAGGCATGCAATAATTTACTTTCATATAGCCAAAAACAGAGCTGCAATTCACAGCTCTGTTTTTTAGTCATGCGGAAGATGGGACTTGAACCCACACGAGCGCAATGCTTACAAGATCCTTAGTCTTGCTCGTCTGCCAGTTCCGACACTTCCGCATGACCGCATTTCCTTGGGATTTTTTATTTTCTCCCTCGCGACAAGTGATAGTATAGCAAAGTGGATCTTGTATGTCAACACCTTTTTTCAAAAGTTTTCTATTTTTTCGGTTTTTCTGTTATTTTGTCACGATTATCTTTGGTCCGGCACCCTTTGCACGGAGGAGTTTCGTCGGGATCGTAAGGGCCTTTCTTGCTGCCTTGTCCGTAGCTCCGGTAAAGACTACGGTTCCCTTGCCGGACGTGTCTGCATTGGATATCTTATATTTCAGCCTGCTGACTGTATAGACCGCGTTTTTCTGAACCGTGATCCGGAATTTTTTTGTAACAGAACCGTTATATTTTCCTTTTCTTTTGATAGTAACGCATGCAGTTCCGATGTTTTTATTATTCTTCCAGGTAAGGGTGTAATCCCTTCCGTTTACAAGCTTCTTACCGCCGTAGGTTATGGTGAGTGCCTGGGTCAGCGGCTTTCCGGTAAAGGCCCTGGTCTTAAGTGCGGATATCTTTGTTTTGCTGACTGTTATAACGTATTCCTAATGCCAGTTCGCCAATATTCGTAACTGATTTCGGAATACGGATCTTTTTCAGCTTAAGGCAATCATGAAACGCCCAATCTTCGATCTTCGTCAGTCCCTCATGTAAGGTCACACTGGTCAGCCCGGTATTGCGAAATGTGTCATACTTGCTATCATATCATATAAACACGATATATTCTATCCGGATTCCTTTTTTACAGATATTTTTAGGCAGCAAAAAAACCCGCATCCGTTTCCAGATGCAGGTTTCCTAAATAAAAAATGCGGAAGATGGGACTTGAACCCACACGAGCGCAATGCTCACAAGATCCTTAGTCTTGCTCGTCTGCCAGTTCCGACACTTCCGCATATCGCATTTCTTCGGGATTCTTTATCTTCTCCCTCGCGACAAGTGATAGTATATCAAAGTGCTTTTTGTATGTCAACAGTTTTTTTCTAAAAAAATCCAAAAATATTTTTTGTTTATACAATTAATACATTTCGTTTAATAACAATCTGAGACAGAGAATCTTTCATCCCAGAATTTATACTCCGACACAGGTTACGCCTCAGTCGTAAAAAGAGCAGCCTCTTCAAAAAGGCCGCCCTTCTGTCTCACTTCTGTTTTCTTCTATATGGATCAGTCAAAAATGATCAGTGCCATAAACACAAGATCTGTGTCACCTGTATTGGTAAGACCGTGTCCTTTTCCATCTGGTGTGATGGTGATGTCGCCGGCCTTTACCGGACGTTTCACGCCATTATCGTCGTACTCGCCTTCACCGCTTAAGATATAGTAGGTTTCTGTCTCGCCATGATGCTCATGGTATCCCAGAGAACATCCTTTTTCGATGGTAACCTGTGCGTAAAGTCCGCATTTCCCTTTCAGCTCGTCTCCCTCAAGAATGTCTTTGATGATCACATGGCCTTTACCGCCGCACATATTTTCTACTCTTCTGATACCCATGATAAAATCCCCTTTCGTGATTGCGTAAATTTGTGAAATTTTATGAACACAGACTTTCTGCGGCCTGTGCCTTACTTCCTGTACAATTATAAATGATATGATAAATTTTCGCAATCCTTATTATTATTTTCACAAATTAACTTACAGGCAAATTTTTCCCACTGCTGATTGCTTTTCGCAACCCTGCCGGGAGCTTCTATTCGCAATTGAAGCAGGATACTTCTTTGATCCGGTTAAAAAACGAAGCAGCTCTTTTCCAAAGACCTGCTCCGCAATTTATACTCATATTACAGATTTTTAATTCTCTCAATTGCCTCAAGAGTATTCTCATAGCTTCCGAATGCTGTCAGACGGAAATATCCCTCGCCGTGTGCACCAAAGCCTGAACCTGGTGTTCCTACGATGTGTGCTTTCTCAAGGAGATAATCAAAGAACTCCCAGGAGGTCATCTGATCCGGTGTTTTCAGCCAGATATATGGAGCATTTTTTCCACCAGACACGGAAAATCCTGCTGCGGAAAGTCCCTCCAGGATCGTCTTTGCATTACGCATGTAATAAGCGATCTGCTCCTTCAGCTGTGCTTTTCCCTCCGGAGAGTAAACAGCCTCGCCTGCTCTCTGTACAATGTACGGAGCACCGTTAAACTTGGTTCCGTGGCGTCTTGCCCAGAGACTGTGAAGCTCTACGCCATCACGCACCAGTTCCTTCGGAACAACGGTAAAGCCAAGACGAACGCCTGTAAAGCCAGCATTTTTGGAAAAGCTTCGAAGCTCGATGGCACAGGTTCTCGCACCCTCGCACTCATAAATGCTGTGCGGGACATCCTCCTCGGAAATATATGCCTCATATGCTGCATCATAGATGATCACGCAGCCGTTTTTGTTGGCGTAGTCGACCCACTCCTGAAGAGCTGCCTTTGTGATCGCACCACCGGTGGGATTGTTCGGGAAGCAGAGATAGATCAGATCCGGTACCTCATCTGCCGGGATCTCCGGAAGGAAACCATTCTCCTCTTTGCAGGGCATGTAGATCACACCGTCAAAGTTCTCACGCTCTTTGTTATAAAGGCCAGTACGTCCAGCCATAACGTTAGTATCTACATATACAGGATAAACCGGGTCGCAAACTGCAACCTTGTTATCCAGTCCGAAGATCTCCTGGATGTTTCCGGAATCACTTTTTGCTCCATCGGAAACAAAGATCTCGTCTGCGCTGATGTCGCAGCCTCTGGACTGATAATCATTTTTTGCAATGGCACTTCTTAAGAATTCATATCCGAGATCCGGAGCATATCCGTGGAAGGTTTCTGCGTGTGCCATCTCGTCTACGGATTTATGAAGGGCATCGATGATCGCCGGTGCAAGGGGCTGTGTCACATCACCGATTCCAAGACTGATCACAGAATCCTTAAATTCCGGATTGGCCTCCTTATATGCGCTTACCTTCTTTGCGATATTGGAAAACAGATAGCTTCCCGGAAGTTTTAAATAATTCTGATTTACTGTAACCATAGTATTTTATCTCCTTCTCTCAATTTCCTCTGCCAGTGCTTTTCTGACGCTGTCAGGATTTGCCTTGCCTTTCAGTTCTCTCATCAGCTGTCCTACAAAAAATCCCATAACCTTATCCTTGCCGCCCAGAAGTTCTGCCAGCGGTCCAGGGTTTGCATCTACGATCTTTTTCACAGTTTCGGTGAGAAGTCCTGTATCTTCTACGATCTTAAGACCATTCTCTTCTATATATACAACCGGATCAATATCCTCGTCAAACACTTTTTCAAATACTTTCTTGGCATTCTGTGCGCTGACCTCTTTTTTCTCCACCATGGAAAGAAGGTCTGCCAGATGCTTCGGGGTAAAGCTTACCCTTTCCGGATCAAGGCCCTTGTCCTTTGTCAGGCGGAGAACCTCCACCATAAACCAGTTTGCCACCTTTTTCGGGTTTCCGAGAAGAACTGCTGTCTCCTCAAAAAGTCCTGCCAGATGTCTGGATTCGGTCAGGATCCCTGCATCATAAGCCGGAAGCTCATACTCCTTCTGATAACGCTCCATCTTGGCTTCACGAAGCTCCGGAATGGAAGTACGCAGCTCTTCGATCCATGCATCGGAAATGTGGATCGGCGGAAGATCCGGGTCCGGGAAGTAACGGTAATCCTTTGCATCCTCCTTGGAACGCATAGCATGAGAAGACTCTTTGTTATCGTCCCATCTTCTTGTCTCCTGTACAACGGCTCTGCCTTCCTCCAGAAGCTCGATCTGACGTTCTCTCTCTCCTTCGATCGCTCTCGCAATGGCCTTGAAGGAGTTCAGGTTCTTCATCTCTGTTCTTGTTCCGAAGGTCTCACTTCCCACCTCACGGACGGAAAGATTGACATCGGCACGCATGGAGCCCTCCTGGAGCTTACAGTCAGAAACTCCAAGATACTGCATGGTGCAGCGGAGCTTTTCCAGATAAGCGATAACCTCCTCGGAGCTTCTCATATCCGGCTCGGATACGATCTCGATCAGCGGTACCCCGCTTCGGTTGTAGTCAACCAGGGAGCAGTCTTCCCACTCGTCATGGATCAGCTTACCGGCATCCTCCTCCATATGCATCTCATGGATACGTACAGTCTTTTTGCCTGCGGAAGTCTCGATCTCAACAGCTCCGTCATAGCAGATCGGCAGATACAGCTGAGAGATCTGATAGTTCTGGGGGTTATCCGGGTAAAAATAGTTCTTACGGTCAAACTTACAGTACTGATGGATATGACAGTTTGCCGCAAGACCTGCCTTGATGGCAAACTCTACCACTTTTTTGTTGAGGACCGGAAGAGAGCCCGGCATACCGGTGCAGACCGGGCAGGTATGTGTATTTGGTGCGCCTCCGAATTCTGTGGAGCATCCGCAGAAGATCTTTGTTTTTGTGGCAAGCTCCACATGCACCTCAAGTCCTATGACTGTCTCATACTGTTTCATACCTTTTCTCCCCCTTCCATTGCTGTTCCGAAATCACCGCGTTTTTTCTCATAGGCGTGTGCTGCGCGGAACAGGTTGTTTTCTTTGAAGCAGTCACCGATCATCTGGATCCCGATCGGAAGTCCTGCTGCGTCTTTTCCGCATGGAACTGTGATTCCGGGAAGTCCGCACAGGTTTACTGCTACCGTATAAATATCGCCAAGATACATGGCAAGAGGATCTTTCAGACTCTCTCCCAGCTTCGGCGCCGTAAAGGGTGATGCCGGGGCAAGAAGAACGTCATATTTGGAAAAGGCCTGATCAAATTCCTTTTTGATAAGGGCTTTTGTGCGAAGTGCTTTCAGATAATAAGCATCGTAGTAACCGGAGCTTAACACAAAGGAGCCAAGCATGATACGGCGTTTTACTTCCTCGCCGAAACCTTCAGTCCTTGTCTTCTTGTACATATCATGAAGTCCCTCGTACTCTTTTGCACGGAAGCCGTACTTCACACCGTCAAAGCGCTCCAGATTGGAGCTGGCCTCTGCGCTGGCAATGATGTAGTAGGCAGGGATCATATATTCTGTTGTCTTCATGGAGAAAAATTCTACCACTGCGCCCATCTCAGTAAGGCTCTTCAGCGTATTCATAAAAGCCTCTTTTACCTCCGG
Organism: Blautia sp. SF-50; assembly: GCF_900101315.1. Classification (NCBI taxonomy): domain Bacteria; kingdom Bacillati; phylum Bacillota; class Clostridia; order Lachnospirales; family Lachnospiraceae; genus Blautia; species Blautia sp. SF-50. The sequence goes on along the minus strand of NZ_FMUW01000003.1, from coordinate 79,030 downwards.
GTTCAGTCCCTCTGAGAGATATTCCTTCGGCACGCCGAATTTCATTCCCACGATCTTATCCGTCATAGAAGCGGAGAAATCAAGATTCTCTCTCTTCATGGAGGTGCTGTCCTTGGCATCGTGTCCGGCAATGATCTCAAGAAGTGCCGCACAGTCTGCAACATCCTTTCCTACCGGTCCGATCTGATCCAGAGAGGATGCATAGGCAACCAGTCCGTAACGGGATACTGTTCCGTAGGTCGGTTTGATTCCGGTAACACCGCAGTAGGAGCTTGGCTGACGGATGGAACCGCCGGTATCAGAACCCAGTGCCAGGTAAGTTTCCCATGCTGCCACTGCCGCACAGGAGCCGCCGGAAGATCCGCCCGGAACATGCTCCAGATCCCACGGGTTTCTGGTGACGCCGTAAGCGGATGTCTCTGTGGTACTTCCCATGGCGAACTCATCCATGTTTGTCTTTCCGATGATCACAAGACCCGCCTGTTCCAGACGGTCAATAACCTCGGCATTGTACTGCGGCACAAAATTCTCAAGGATCTTTGATGCACAGGTAGTTGTTTTTCCCTTAATGCAGATATTATCCTTAATTGCAATAGGTACACCGGCAAGAGGTCCTGTATAGGTTCCATCCTCAATGCCCTTCTGTACCTCTTTTGCTCTTGCATAGGCTTCTTTTTTGTAAGTATCAAGATAAGCGTGGACCTTGTCCTCTTTTGCTTCGATCTGATCAAATACGTATTTCACACCGTCCAGGACGCTTATCTGATGCTGCTTGATCTTTTCCGCAAGCTGTAATGCGGTTAATTTTCCCAAATCCATGTCCTGTCTCCTGTCTTATCCAATTGTTTTCGGAACCTGATACTGGTTTTCTTTCTGCTTCGGTGCATTGGCAAGCATCGCCTCATGGTTGTCTCCGTTTGTCACAACATCTTCACGGAATACGTTTTCGTCCTCAAAAATATGGGACATAGGCTCTACGGAAGAGGTGTCAAGCTCATCCAGCTTGTCTACATAGTCCAGCATCTTCTGCATATCCTCTTTTGCTTTTTCCTTCTCATCCTCTGTCAGAGAAAGCTTTGCAAGGATGCAGACATTTTCCATTGTTTCATCATCGATTATCTTTGCCATCTTTTTTCTCCTTATTACGGCTCAAGTCTGTTCATATCACGTGGGAACAGACAGGTCTCACGAACGTTTTCTTCTCCGAGGATCTGCATGGTAAGACGTTCCAGTCCGATTCCAAGTCCTCCATGAGGCGGCATTCCATGCTTGAAGGTATCCAGGTACTGCTCCATACCCTCTTCATCCATACCACGGGCTGCGATCTTATCCTTCAGCATCTGATAATCATGGATACGCTGTCCGCCTGTAGTTACCTCAAGTCCCTTGAACAGAAGGTCAAAGCTTAATGTAAATTTCTCATCTGACGGATCATCCATTGCGTAGAACGGACGCTTCTTAGACGGATAATGTGTGACAAAAACAAAATCAGCATCATATTCTTCTTTGAAATATCTTCCGATCAGCGCTTCTTCCTCCGGCTCCAGATCATATGGGTTGCGGATCTTACGTTTATATTTTTCAGCTACCAGCTCTTTGGCCTTGTCAAAACGTACTGCCGGGATCTTGTCCACCTTCGGAAGCTCCACCTTCAGAATGGAAAGCTCATGAGCGTAGTCTTTCTTAAGAAGTTCTACCGCATACTGGAGAAATCCGGTTTCCATCTCCATGATATCCTCAAATCCGTTGATATAGCCCATCTCAAAATCAAGGCTTGTATATTCATTCAGATGACGTTTTGTGTTATGCTTCTCTGCACGGAATACAGGACCGGTCTCAAATACACGGTCAAAAACACCTACCATCATCTGTTTATAAAACTGCGGGCTCTGTGCCAGAACTGCCGGTTTATGGAAATAGCTCAGCTTGAACAGGTTTGCACCACCCTCTGCACCTCTGGCTCCGATCTTCGGTGTGTGGATCTCGGTGAACCCCTTCTCATAGAGGTAATCACGAAATGCCCGCACCAGAGCCTCCTGGATCTTGAATTTTGCACGCTCCTGCACATTACGCAGGGCGATAGGACGATAATTCAGCTTTGCCTCCAGGGAAGTGTTCAGCTTCCATTTGTCGATGGCCAGCGGAAGAGGCTCTGCAGGTGAGGAAAGGATCTCCACATGGCTGATGCGGAGTTCTCTTCCGTGAGGCGCTCTTTCTTCCTCATGAAGAGTTCCTGTGAGGCGCACACACATTGCCTCCTTCAGATCATGAATGGAAACATTTGTCTTGTCGTTTTCATATACGGTCTGAAAAAGCCCTTCTTTTTTTCGAAGTATCACAAATGCCACGTCACCCATATTACGGATGCTGTGTATTGCACCTTCCACTATTGCTTCCTGGTCTTTCATGCTCTCGGAAAGAAGCACATCCCAGGCACATTCTCTAGTCTTACAGATTCCATCCATAAATTCCATTCCCTCATCCTCCAATTCAAAGTAGTTTCACCGAATCAGGAAATCCCCTGCGGAATTTTTCCCGATCCGGTGTGATATCAGTCATTCAGAACAGATCATTCCTGTCCGCTCTGCTGTTTTTTGTTGTTTTTTACATAGAATCATATAAAAGCATCAGAACCATCTGGGCTGTCTCCACCATATTGGTCCCGGAATCCATACTGCATTTCTGGATATAGCGGTATGCGTCATCCTCGCTCAGGTGATTTCTTTCCATTAGAAGCATCTTTGCATTTGAAATATAATTCTGTTCTTTCCATGAACGCTGCTTCGGCTTTTTCTTATCTTTTTTCCAACGCCTTTCGATCTGGGAAAGCATCATGCTTACCGTATTTACCAGATCTCCGACTTTCAGAGGCATTCCCACGCATAAAATGGATGTTGGCGCCTCACTGATCACTCCCCGGGAAGCCATAAGCAGCATTTCAAAATAATCCGGCATATAGTCCAGAAGATCACGGTAGTACATATCCTGAAGATGATAACCGCAAAGCAGAACGCCGCCATCAAGCTCCGAGATACTGGCAAGGGCATTGGCACCTGAATTGCATACTGCCGCCACCGTGAATCCATATCGGTTAAGGACTGTGCGGATCTTTTTTGCATCTTCTATTTTCGGTAATGCAATCACGATACTCGTGTTCATAAGCCGCCACTCTCTTTCGTCCCATTATGCCTCGTTCATCAGATCCGATACAGATACTCCTCGATCTCCCAGTCGGAAATCTCCTGGGAATAACGCAGCCACTCTTTTCTCTTTGCCTGCGCATACTGTTTGCAGAAAGCTTCTCCAAGGATTTCCTTCATCCAGCTGCTGTCCTCAAACAGTGTGATCGCTTCCCGCAGGTTCTCCGGTAAATTCTCGATACCCTGTTCCTTCTGATCCGACTCGGAAAGAGAACGGTTAGAAGCTTTTGTAGGATAGATCTTCTTCTGGATTCCATCCAGGCCCGCTGCCAGGCATACCGCAAAAACAAGGTATGGGTTGGATGCAGCATCCGGGCTTCGAAGCTCGATCCTGGTATCAGCACCATTGACTCTCGGGATCCTTACCAGTGAATTCTGGTTATTTCTCGTCCAGGTCAGCTCTGTAGGCGCATCAAATCCAGGTACAAGACGCTTATAAGAATTTACAAGCGGATTGGTGATCAGAGTCATCTCACGGCTGTGAGCCAGAAGACCTCCGATAAAATAGTATGCCTCTTCACTTAATCTGGTCGGATCCTCCGGATCCACGAAAATATTTTTTCCATTTTTAAACAGCGAAAAATGGATATGCATGGCTGAACCGTTTACTTCCCGTCTTGGCTTCGGCATAAATGTCGCATGAAGTCCATGACGTTTGGCTACAGTTCTTACCGCCATCTTAAAGGTTATAACTTCGTCTGCCATCTCACGCGCTTCCCCGTAATGAAGGGCAATCTCATGCTGTGCGGGTGCTGTCTCATGATGAGAGGATTCCACCTCAAATCCCATATCCTCAAGAGTCAGTACCATGTCACGTCTTGCATTTTCGCCCAAGTCCACCGGACTTACATCCAGATATCCGGCCTTTTCGTGAGAAACCGTTGTAGGCATTCCGTTATCATCAATATGAAACAGGAAAAACTCGCATTCCGGGTCAACATAACAGGTATACCCTGCCTCCTCTGCTGCCTGCGCTGTTTTTTTCAGAATATATCTGGAGCTCATCTCATGCTCAGACCCATCTGCACGGCGCATATCACAGATCAGTCTTGCGACCTTTCCCTGCTGAGGACGCCATGGGAGAATTGAAAAGGTATCATAGTCCGGATACAGGATCAGATCCGGCTCCTTCTCTCCCACAATGCCCGCAATATGAGAGCCATATACAACGCACTGGTTATCCAGGGCTCTTGGAAGCTCTCTTGCTGTGATCGCAATATTTTTCAGAGTTCCAAACATATCTGTAAACTGGAGGCGGATGAACTCTACGTCTTCCTCCTCTGCCATTGCAAGAATCTCTTCTCTGGTATAATTCCCCATAGTATTCTCTCCTTTATTTCCTCATCACACAAAATAATTACCCTCAAAATCAGAAAAAGGGTGCACTTCAGAGAGCTTCCGCTCCTGAAGAACACCCTTGTTCATGGACGTAATTATAGCAATCGGTCAATTCTTTGTCAACCATTTTTTAAAAGGGGCAAAAGTTCAAAAGCTTTATCGCGGAAACACGAACAGTTTTTTTGACCTTTTGCCCCTGGTATCTGTTATTTTACTGTAAATATGAATAGCTCATCAGTGATTCATCCACTGCTTTCGCAGCCTCACGTCCCTCATGGATCGCCCATACGACAAGGGACTGTCCACGATGCATATCACCTGCTGTGAACACACGATCTACGCTTGTTGCATACTGCTCCGGTTTTGTTTCCACATTAGTTCTTGGTGTAAGCGCTACACGGAAGGCATCTGTCACATATTTCTCGCTGCCAAGGAAGCCGGCTGCAATAAGGACCACATCTGCAGGGATCACTTCCTCACTGCCCTCAACCGGTACCATATTGAATCTTCCGGTCTTTTCATCCTTTACGCTTTTCAGTTTTACGATCTTGGCCTTGCAGACATTTCCTTTTTTGTCCTTGATAAACTCGGTAACGGTTGTCTGATAGATCCGAGGATCATGGCCGAATACTGCAATAGCCTCTTCCTGGCCGTAATCGGTTTTCAGGACCTTCGGCCACTCCGGCCATGGATTGGAAGGAGTTCTTGCTGCAGGAGGCTGCGGCATCATCTCAAGCTGTGTTACAGATTTCGCCCCCAGACGGATGGATGTTCCCACACAGTCATTACCGGTATCACCACCGCCGATGACCAGAACATTTTTGCCCTTTGCAAGCTCATATGGGAATTTTGCAAAATCTGTATCCAGAAGACTTTTTGTTACCTGCTTCAGGAAATCCACTGCAAAGTAAATTCCCTTAGCATCTCTTCCCGGAACCTTGATATCTCTCGGATGAGAAGCTCCACAGCAGAGAAGGACACGGTCATAATCCTTCAAAAGCTGTTCTGCAGTGATGTCAACACCAACATTGATATTGGTAACAAATTTCACGCCTTCCTCTTCCATCAGCTTCAGTCTGCGGTCAATGACCTTTTTCTCCAGCTTCATGTTCGGAATGCCGTAGCGGAGAAGTCCTCCGATACGGTCGTTTCTCTCAAATACGGTTACGCTGTGGCCACGGCGGTTCAGCTGCTGTGCTGCTGCCAGTCCGGAAGGACCACTTCCGATGACTGCGATCGTCTTTCCTGTGCGGACAGGCGGGATCTGCGGTTTTACCCATCCTTCTGCATAGGCTGTCTCAATGATCGCTTTCTCATTCTCCTTTGTGCTGACCGGATCTCCGTTCAGGTTACAGGTACATGCAGCTTCGCAAAGTGCTGGACACACTCTGGATGTAAACTCCGGAAAGCTGTGTGTCTTGTTTAAACGAAGGAATGCCTGCTTCCAGTTTCCTGTGTACACAAGATCATTTGTCTCAGGAACCAGGTTGTGCAGCGGGCAGCCGGAAGCCATTCCGCCGATCATCATACCTGACTGGCAGAAGGGGACGCCGCAGGCCATGCAGCGTGCTCCCTGAAGTTTCTGTTTTTCTTTATTTAATGGAATACGAAATTCGTTGAAATTCTGAATACGTTCCTTTGGCGGCAGAACCTTTGCCGTTTCTCTTTCATAATCTAAAAATCCAGTTGGCTTTCCCATTTCCTCATCCTCCTTAATGTTTCACGCCGATGCTCTCATAGAACGCTTCCATCTGTGCCTGCTGGCTGGTCAGACCTTTTTCTTCCAGCTTTGCACTTAATGTGATCATTCTCTTGTACTCATCCGGAATGAGTTTTTTGAAGTGAGGCAGATAGGAATCAAAATCAGCCAGCACCTTCTTACCGATCTCAGAGCCTGTTGCTTCCACATGAGCCTCGATAAGATCACGAAGCTCTTTTTTATCATATTTATTATCCACTTTTTCAATGGAGATCATTGCTTTATTGAGGTTCTTGTAAAGAACGTTATCCACATCAAGGACATAAGCGATACCGCCGCTCATACCTGCTGCAAAGTTCTTTCCTGTTTTTCCAAGAACTACCACACGGCCGCCTGTCATGTACTCGCAGCCATGCTCGCCAACACCCTCAACAACTGCAACCGCACCGGAGTTACGTACTGCAAAACGCTCACCGGCAACACCGTTGATAAATGCAGTTCCGCTGGTCGCACCATAGAGTGCCACGTTTCCGACGATGATGTTCTCTTCAGCCTTGTATCCGGCCTTCTCCGGAACCTTAACGATCAGCTTTCCACCGGAAAGGCCTTTTCCGAAGTAGTCGTTGCTGTCACCGGTCAGTTTCAATGTCAGTCCTTTCGGAATAAAGGCACCGAAGCTCTGTCCGCCTGCACCTGTACAGTTCACAGTTACCGTATCCTCCGGAAGTCCATCCTTATGATTTCTTGTGATCTCAGATCCGAGGATGGTACCAAATGCACGGTCTGTATTGGTAACATTTACATCAACAGAAACTTTCTCACCCTTCTGGATCGCCGGTGCACATTTCTTGACCAGAACTTTTTCATCCAGAGTTTTCTCAAGATTGAAATTGTATACAGCCTTCGGATCAAAGGTTACTTTGCCCTTTCCTGCATATGGGTTATTCAAGATGGCACTTAAGTCAACCTTACCCTTATGCGGCTCCTGCACACTGTCAGAAACTGTAAGAAGGTCTGTACGACCTACCATCTCATCGATGGTGGCAACACCAAGGCGTGCCATGTACTCTCTCAGCTCCTGTGCAATAAAGCGCATGAAGTTCTCCACATACTCCGGTTTTCCGCGGAATCTCTTACGCAGCTCCGGGTTCTGTGTAGCCACACCTACCGGGCAGGTATCCAGATTGCAGACTCTCATCATCACGCAGCCCATCGTTACAAGCGGCGCTGTTGCAAAACCGAATTCCTCTGCACCGAGAAGTGCTGCAATGGCAACGTCACGGCCGCTCATCAGCTTACCGTCTGTCTCGATACATACACGGTTACGAAGTCCGTTCATGATCAGCGTCTGGTGTGTTTCTGCAAGTCCAAGCTCCCATGGAAGTCCTGCATTATGGATAGAGCTTCTTGGCGCTGCTCCTGTACCTCCGTCATATCCGGAGATCAGAACAGTCTGTGCACCGGCCTTTGCAACACCGGCTGCAACCGTACCAACACCCGCCTCAGAAACCAGCTTTACGGAAATATCCGCATATTTATTGGCGTTTTTCAGGTCATAGATCAATTCTGCCAGATCCTCGATAGAATAGATATCATGATGTGGCGGCGGAGAGATCAGGCTGACTCCCGGTGTGGAATGACGGGTTTTTGCGATCCACGGATATACCTTCTTTGCAGGAAGATGTCCACCCTCACCCGGCTTTGCACCCTGTGCCATCTTGATCTGGATCTCTCTTGCGGAAACCAGGTAACGGCTGGTAACGCCGAAACGTCCGCTGGCTACCTGTTTGATTGCAGAGCAGCGGTCATTGTCTGTTCCTGCTGAATCCAGACGCTCATCACTTTCACCACCCTCACCGGTATTGGATTTTCCATGGAGATGGTTCATGGCAATAGCCAGTGTCTCATGTGCTTCCTGGGAAATAGAACCATAGGACATGGCACCTGTCTTAAATCGTTTTACAATATCCTCAACACTCTCAACCTGGTCGATCGGAATAGGCTCCTTGGCAAACTTAAAGTCCAGAAGACCTCTTAAGTTTCCATGACCCTCGTCATCTACCAGTTTTGTATATTCCTTGAACATCTCATAGCTGCCCTGTTTTGTGGACTGCTGGAGAAGATGAATGGTACGCGGGTTATATTTGTGCTCCTCACCCTGGCTTCTCATCTTATGGGCACCTACGCTGTCCAGAGTAAGATCTGTGGCAAGTCCAAGGGGATCAAATGCCTCAGAATGAAGTTTTTCTACATTATCCTCGATATCTTCCAGTGTGATTCCGCCTACACGACTTACGGTTCCTGTAAAGTAACGATCGATCACATCCTGGGAAATTCCGATTGCCTCAAAGATCTGAGATCCCTGATAGGACTGGATAGTGGAAATACCCATCTTGGAAGCGATCTTTACGATACCGCTGATCACTGCATGATTGTAATCATCAACGGCTGCGTAATAGTCCTTATCCAGCATATGTGTATCGATCAGCTCATGGATCGTATCCAGTGCCAGATACGGATTGACTGCACTTGCACCATATCCGAGGAGTGTTGCGAAATGATGTACCTCTCTCGGCTCACCTGACTCCAGGATCAGGGCAAGGGAAGTGCTCTTCTTTGTTTTTACAAGATGCTGATGTACTGCGGAAACCGCCAGCAGGGACGGGATCGGCATATGGTTCTCATCCACACCGCGGTCAGAAAGGACCAGGATGTTTGCTCCCTCACGGAAGGCTTTGTCTACCTCTACGAACAGACGGTCAATGGCACGTTCAAGCTTTGTGCTCTTATAATATAATGTAGAAAGTGTTACAACCTTGAAGCCGTCCTTTTTCATATTCTTGATCTTCAGCATATCGGTGTTGGTCAGAATCGGATTGTTGATCTTCAGCACCTGACAGTTCTCCGGCTTCTGGATCAGAAGATTTCCGTCTTTTCCTACATATACACTTGTAGAAGTAACGATCTCCTCACGGATCGCATCGATCGGCGGGTTTGTTACCTGTGCAAAAAGCTGCTTGAAATAATCGAACAACGGATAATGTTCCTTGGAAAATACCGCAAGGGGAGTATCATGTCCCATGGCTCCGATGCTTTCTGCGCCGTTTAATGCCATGTTTCGGATCGAAGTACGGTACTGCTCATAAGTATATCCAAAGGCTTTCTGAAGGCGTGCTCTCTCCTCCGGAGTGTATTCGACAACTCTCTGATTCGGGATCTTGATATCACGAAGCTGTACCAGATTGCTGTCCAGCCACTCACCATAAGGCTGTTTTTTCGCATATTTTTCTTTGAGCTCATTGTCATCAATGACACGACCCTGAACGGTATCAACCAGAAGCATTTTTCCCGGATGAAGACGTTCTTTTAATACGATCTTCTCCTCATCCACAGGAAGAACACCAACCTCGGAGGAAAGGATCATATAGCCATCCGATGTGATATAGTATCTGGATGGACGAAGACCGTTTCTGTCAAGAACTGCTCCCATCACATCACCATCTGAGAACAGAATGGACGCAGGACCGTCCCATGGTTCCATCATAGTCGCATAGTACTGATAAAAATCTCTCTTCTCCTGAGAAATCGTATCGTTGTTTGCCCATGGCTCCGGAATCGTGATCATCACTGCAAGTGGAAGATCCATTCCACTCATAACCAGGAATTCCAGGGTATTGTCAAGCATTGCAGAGTCAGAACCATTGCGGTTAACTACAGGAAGGACCTTGTGAAGCTCATCCTTCAGATACGGAGACTCCATGTTTTCCTCACGTGCAAGCATCTTATCGGCGTTTCCGCGGATTGTGTTGATCTCACCGTTATGTACGATGAAACGGTTCGGATGTGCTCTCTCCCAGCTTGGATTCGTGTTGGTACTGAAACGGGAATGTACCACTGCAATGGCAGACTCGTAATCCTGGCTCTGAAGATCGCCAAAGAAGGTACGGAGCTGTCCTACCAGGAACATACCTTTGTATACGATGGTACGGCTGTTCATGGAAACTACGTAAGTATTATCATTACTCTGTTCAAATTCACGACGTGCGATGTAAAGCATACGGTCAAAGGCAAGACCTTTTTCCACATCCTCCGGTTTTTTAACAAATGCCTGCATAATGCACGGCATGCACTCTTTCGCTTTATGACCAAGAACCTCCGGGAAGACCGGTACTGTACGCCATCCAAGAAGTTCCAGGCCCTCTTTTTCCACGATGATCTCGAACATCTTCTTTGCCTGGGCACGTTTGATCTCCTGCTGTGGGAAAAAGAGCTGGGCTACACCGTATTCTCTCTCTCCGCCGATATCAAAGCCTTCTTTTTTACAGACCTTCTTAAAAAATTTGTGGGAGATCTGAAGAAGGATACCGACACCATCACCGGTTTTTCCTTCTGCATCCTTACCAGCACGATGCTCAAGATTCTCTACGATCTTAAGAGCATTGGCAACTGTATCATGTGTTTTCTTTCCTTTTATATTAACAACGGCTCCGATACCGCAGTTATCATGTTCAAATTCAGGGCGGTAGAGGCCCTGCTGCTGATTTGCTACTTCTCTCATTTTTCTCATCCTTTCATTGCAGCTTCTTCTGCCGTCTTTTTATCAACTGCCGCCTGCACAAATCCACGGAACAGTGGATGTGCATGGTTTGGCCTGGATTTAAATTCCGGATGTCCCTGTGTTCCCACAAAGAACGGATGTCCGGCAATTTCGATCATCTCAACAATGTGAGCATCCGGGGATGTTCCTACAATGGACATTCCCTTTTCGTCCAGTTCCTTACGGAATGCGTTGTTTACCTCATAACGATGTCTGTGACGTTCCTGGATCTCTTTCTTTCCAAAAAGCTCATAGGATCTGGAGCCTTCTGCAAGCACACACGGATAGCTTCCAAGACGAAGAGTTCCTCCAAGATCTTCCACATCCTCCTGATCCGGCATCAGGGCAATGACCGGATGTGTTGTTTCCGGTGCCAGCTCAATACTGTTGGCATCTTCATATCCAAGCACATGGCGGGCAAATTCCACAATAGCCATCTGCATTCCCAGGCAGATCCCAAGGTATGGGATCTTATGAACTCTTGCATACTGTGCCGCAAGGATCATTCCTTCTGTACCACGGTTTCCGAATCCTCCCGGAACCAGGATTCCATCTACAGAATGGAGAGTCTGATCCAGATTTTTTTCATTGAGTTCTTCGGAGTCCACCCAGGTGATATCAACCTTTGCACGGCAAGAGATCCCGCCATGCTTCAGTGCTTCCACAACACTCAAATATGCATCATGAAGCTGTGTATATTTACCAACCATGGCGATCTTTACTGTTTTATCCGGGTGGCGGAGATTTTCTACCATATTTTCCCAGTCTGTAAGATCTGGTTTGCGATTCTCCAGTCTTAAGCTCTGCAGTACTACGTCTGCAAGCTTTTCTCTCTCCATTGCAAGAGGAGCTTCATATAAATATTCCACATCCAGATTCTGAAGCACATTGCTTACAGGCACATTACAGAACAGGGCGATCTTTCCACGGATATCCTCGGTAAGAGGATATTCACTTCTGCATACCAGGACATCCGGCTGGATTCCCATTCCCTGAAGTTCTTTTACACTGGCCTGGGTGGGTTTGGTCTTCATCTCTCCGGAAGCACGGAGATACGGGATCAGAGTTACATGGATAAGGATCGCATTGTCATGTCCCACATCATGCTGGAACTGACGGATGGATTCCAGGAACGGCTGGCTCTCAATATCACCGACTGTACCACCAACCTCGATGATGGCAATTCTGTCTTCGTCTGCGGATTTTGCTCTGTAAAAACGGCTCTTGATCTCATTGGTAATATGCGGGATCACCTGAACGGTACCTCCGCCGAAATCACCATGACGCTCTTTCTGAAGAACAGACCAGTAAATCTTACCGGTTGTCACATTGGAATTTTTGTCAAGGCTTTCATCAATGAAACGCTCATAATGTCCAAGGTCAAGGTCAGTCTCTGTACCGTCATCCGTTACAAAAACCTCTCCATGCTGAATGGGATTCATAGTTCCCGGGTCAATATTAATGTAGGGATCAAATTTCTGCATGGTCACCTGATACCCTCTGGCTTTCAGAAGGCGCCCAAGAGACGCTGCGGTAATTCCTTTTCCCAGACCGGAAACAACTCCACCTGTTACAAAAACATACTTTACTGCCATCTTCGATTTCCTCCTCCATTTTGTGTCCCACAACAAAAAGGCGTCCGGAACAGATTCCAAGGGGTGAGAATTCCCCTGTGGTATCCGTTCCTGACGCCTTTGTCAGTTATCTTTCATATAAAATATGGTTTACTATAAACTATTTTTTTTTATTTGTCAATAACTGATTTTTCATATAGTCTGCGGAATTTCTTCCTATGAAATGGATGCAAAGAAAAAACAGACGCCTGCTGAGGATTTCAAACTGATCTCCTGTCTCTGCAGTCACGTCTGCCTTTTCTTTTTATGTCTTTCATATCTTGTCTGTCTCTGCACTGTCTGTCAGGCAACTGCATATTTCTGAAGGAAACGATCAAACTCATGATCCTCGCCATGACAGGTTACTGTAAGAACTCTGGTCAGATCCATGCTGAGGATTCCAAGAATAGATTTTGCATCAATTAAAATTCTGTTATATGAAATATCTACATCAAAATCACATTTACTTGCAGCCTTAACAAATTCTTTAACATCCTCTGTCGCATTCAATCTAATTTTTTTAGACATAAATATCATCCTCTCTTTTATCTCGGCAAAAAACCGGCCTTTTTTCGGCCTTGCTGTTTTCCTGTATATTCCAGACCAGCGGCCTTTTTCATCTGGCTGTTCCACATTATGTCTCATGTTGTCAGATTTGTCAAGTTGATGTTTTTTATCGTTTTTAAGAGTCTTTCTATAAAAACCCGGATTTTATATGACAAAATCCGGGTTTTTTATATATTTATTGTGCAGTTTTTACATTTTCGTTTTTCAATCCATTATTTTTTACTGTGAGATTAATTCCACATAGTTCATTAATCCTGTTTGATTTCTGCCGGTATTTCCATCGGATAATTGCCATCAAAACATGCTTTACACAGCGGAAGTCCACCTGCCATGCCTTCCAGATAATCGATCTGCATATAACCCAGGGAGTCTGCACCGATCATCTTACGGATTTCTTCCGTGCTGTGCTGTGCTGCGATGAGCTGGTCATTGGACGGCACATCGGTACCAAAATAACAGGGATGTAAAAATGGCGGGGAGCTGATACGTACATGGACTTCTTTTGCTCCTGCTTCTTTCAGCATGTGGATCAGATTGGCAATGGTAGTTCCGCGGACAATGGAATCATCCACCAGAACGATTCTCTTCCCCTTCACCACGGATTCCAGAACGCTCAGCTTCAGATGGACACTGGACTCTCTCTCCTGCTGTGTAGGCTTGATAAAAGTTCTTCCAATGTAACTGTTTTTATAGAACGCAAAGCCAAACGGGATTCCGGATTCCTCAGAATAGCCTTTTGCTGCCGGAAGTCCGGATTCCGGTACACCGGTCACCAGGTCCGCTTCTACCGGATAGGATTTTGCAAGAGATTTTCCTCCACGGATCCTTGCATCATAGATTTTCACGCCATCCATGGTGCTATCCAGTCTTGCAAAATAAATATATTCAAAAACACAATGAGCATGCTTTTTCTTCTCAGTCAGTTTACTGGATTTCAGTCCGTTCTTGGTGATCGTGACGATCTCACCCGGTTCAATATCACGGATAAATTCCGCTCCTACAGATGTCAGCGCGCAGCTTTCAGATGCAAGGACATAGGCATTATCTCTTTTTCCAAGACAGAGGGGTTTCAGTCCGTAAGGATCACGGGCACCGATCAGCTTCCGGGGGCTCATGATCACAAGAGCATATCCTCCGCGGATCTTCTCTACGGTTTTATGTACTGCTTCCTCTACAGTGGCAGAATGCACACGTTCTCTTGCGATATGGAACGCGATAACCTCTGAGTCGGTAGTTGTATGGAAAATTGCGCCTGTCTGAATCAACTCCCATTTCAGAGCTTCTGTATTAACCAGATTTCCGTTGTGCGCAAGTGCCAGACTTCCCTTGATATAAGAAAGTACCAGCGGCTGTGCATTCTCTGCGACAGATTCTCCGGTGGTGGAATAACGAACATGTCCGATTCCAATATCACCATTCATATTATGTACAACATCTTTTCGCAAAACTTCGCTTACCAGTCCGAGATCTTTATGGAACTGTACGTTTCCTCTTTCTCCGTCCGTCCTTGAAACGGCCATTCCGCAGGACTCCTGTCCCCTGTGCTGCAGCGAGGTAAGACCATAATAAATAGATGGTGCAATATTCCCTCCATCCAGATCATAAATCCCGAATACGCCACATTCTTCCTTTACTCCTGACATATTTCCCTCCATCTGTTCTTTCCGTATTGTACATCTTTGTCACTGGTCAAAAAGCTTCTTTTGCCTCAATCACTTATAGCGATTGCTGACTTTTCGACTGTATAACTACGATATCAGATTATAATAAAAGGACAAGATTTGTCAACCCTGCCTATTTTCCGACAGTCCGATCGCCCTGGTCAATTTTTTAGATTTTTTCAAAAAAGCTCTTGACAATATTTTATTTTGGTGTATACTGCAACACATAAAGCAAAGGCGCTTTGGATACGGCAAGTATCTGAAGCGCTTTTTTTGTTTTCCGGTCCGTTTATACCCGGTTCTTCCGGCAGCGGTCCTTATAAAATAATTAAAAATTATAATGAATGAGTGAAATCGAAAGGAGTGTACCTATATGGCACAGAGTATCCCTGAAATGTATGGCAGCCTTGTATTCAATGACAAAGTGATGCGAAGCAAACTGCCAAAGGACATGTACAAAGCATTAAAGAAAACAATTGAAAACGGAACTCATCTGGAACTGGACGTTGCAAATTCCGTAGCAGTTGCAATGAAAGAATGGGCTACTGAAAACGGTGCGACACATTACACACACTGGTTCCAGCCGATGACAAACGTAACTGCTGAGAAGCATGACAGCTTCATCTCCCCTACAGGTGACGGACAGGTGATCATGGATTTCTCCGGTAAAGAGCTGGTAAAAGGTGAGCCGGATGCATCCAGCTTCCCGTCAGGCGGACTTCGTGCTACTTTTGAAGCAAGAGGATATACAGCATGGGATCCTACTTCACCTGCATTCATTAAAGATAAAACTCTTTACATTCCTACTGCATTCTGTTCCTACAGCGGAGAGGCACTGGATAAGAAAACTCCTCTTCTTCGTTCCATGGATGTTCTGAACAAAGAAGCGGTTCGTATTCTTCACATCCTTGGAAACAAAGAGGTCCGTCACATCGACACAACCGTAGGACCTGAGCAGGAATATTTCCTGGTTGACAAGGATCTTTACAAAAAGAGAAAAGACCTGATCTTCTGCGGCCGTACTCTTCTGGGCGCTTCTGCACCAAAAGGACAGGAAATGGAAGATCATTACTTCGGAGCCCTGAAGCCTCGCGTTGCTGCTTACATGCATGATCTTGACGAAGAACTTTGGAAGCTTGGCATTCCAGCAAAAACAAAACATAACGAGGTTGCTCCTGCACAGCACGAACTGGCTCCTGTATTTGATACCACAAATGTTGCTGTTGACCACAACCAGCTGACCATGGAGATCATGAAGAAGGTTGCCGACAAGCACAACATGGTCTGCCTCCTTCACGAGAAACCATTTGAGGGAATCAACGGAAGCGGTAAACACAACAACTGGTCTATGAGCACAGACACAGGTGTAAACCTTCTTGATCCAGGAAAAACACCGGCAGAAAATACACAGTTCCTGGTATTCCTGGTAGCTGTCATCAAAGCCGTTGACGATTATGCTGATCTTCTCCGCGTATCCGTTGCAAGCGCCGGAAACGATCATCGTCTTGGAGCAAACGAGGCACCTCCTGCGATCGTATCCATCTTCCTTGGAGATGAGCTGACAGACGTACTGAAATCTATTGAAAACGATACCTTCTTCAGCAATAAGCATGCGGTACAGATGGATATCGGAGCAAAGGTACTTCCGCACTTCATAAAGGATACCACAGACAGAAACCGTACTTCACCATTTGCATTTACCGGAAACAAATTTGAGTTCCGTATGCTTGGTTCTGCAGCATCTGTCGCAAACCCGAACATCGTACTGAATACCGCTGTTGCAGAGGTTCTTGCAGAATTCAGCGCAGCTCTTAAGGATGTTCCGGAAGAAGAAATGGAAAGCGCAGTACATGCACTTCTTAAGAAGACCATTGAAGAGCATAAACGCATCATCTTTAACGGAAACGGATATACAGACGAATGGGTTGAAGAAGCTGAGAAACGTGGTCTCTACAATCTGAAAACAACTCCGGATGCACTTCCGCATTTCATTGCTGAGAAGAACATTGCGCTGTTTACAAAGCATGGCATTTTTACAAGGGAAGAGCTTTTCTCCCGTTACGAGATCTGGCTTGAGAACTATTACAAGACCATCAACATCGAGTCCAACACTCTGGCTGAGATGATCCAGAAGCAGGTAATTCCTTCTGTATATACATATGTTGAAAAGCTTGCAGATACTGCAGCTGCAAAGAAATCCGTAGTAGCTGATATTTCTGTAGCAAGTGAAGCTGCTCTGATCTCCAAACTGAGTACACTTGCAGATACCATGGCAAAAGATCTGGAAACTCTGAAAGCAGATACAGAAAAAGCTCTTGCTTCTTCTGACGATGTACTTGCATGCTCCAAGGCTTATCAGGAAACTGTTCTGGAAGACATGGAAACTTTAAGAAAATCTGCAGATGAGGCAGAGGCTCTGATCCCGGATGAGTTACTTCCTTATCCGACCTACGACGAGCTGTTATTCTCCATCTGATCACGGATATCAGATAACAATTTCATACGGTAAATACAGGGGATATCCCTTATGAACTCTACTTCATAATTCATTATCGATTTCCTCATCCATTAATCACACGATACAGATATCCCCTGTTTTACATATACTAATTTTGATTTCGTAAAGGCGCGGAAGAGAATTTCCTCTCTCCTGCGCTTTTTCGTTATACTGATACTGGATAAATTCTATCTGTTTTTTTCTGTCCGGTATTACAAAAATTCTTTCTATACATAATAAGAAAGAAAAAAATTGGGAAAGGGAGTGTTACTATGTATTCTTCAGTAAACACAACTTGGGTCCTCGTCGGTGCAGCACTGGTCTTCTTCATGCAGGCTGGATTTGCAATGGTCGAAACAGGATTCACAAGAGCAAAAAACGCAGGAAATATCATCATGAAAAACCTGATGGACTTCTGTATCGGTACACCGGTCTTCTGGCTGGTTGGATTTGGCATCATGTTCGGTGCAGGAAACGGTTTCTTCGGCAAGATTGGCGGAATCGCCTCAGAGGCAAACTACGGAAACGCAATGCTTCCGGATGGAGTTCCTTTCTGGGCATTTCTCATCTTCCAGACTGTATTCTGTGCTACTTCTGCTACCATCGTATCCGGTGCCATGGCAGAGCGTACTAAATTCATCTCCTACTGTATCTACAGTTTACTGATCAGTCTCGTTGTATATCCTGTATCCGGTCACTGGATCTGGGGCGGCGGCTTTATCAGCCAGATGGGATTTCATGATTTCGCAGGTTCCTGTGCCGTTCACATGGTTGGTGGTGTTGCTGCACTGATCGGTGCCATCATCCTCGGACCTCGTATCGGAAAATATTCCAAATCCGGTAAATCCAGAGCGATCCCGGGACATAACCTTACAGTTGGTGCACTTGGTGTATTCATTCTCTGGTTCTGCTGGTTCGGTTTCAACGGTGCATCTACTGTCAGCATGGAAGGCGATGCCATTGTAAGCGCCGGAAAGATCTTCGTAACAACAAACCTTGCAGCTGCTGTTGCTACTGTAACAGTTATGCTGATCACATGGATCCGCTATAAAAAACCGGATGTTTCCATGTCCCTGAACGGTTCTCTTGCAGGACTGGTAGCCATCACAGCAGGCTGTGATACCGTATCTCCTACATCTGCAGCTATCATCGGAATCCTCTCCGGATTCATTGTAGTATTTGGTATTGAATTTGTTGATAAAGTTCTCAAAATTGATGACCCGGTTGGTGCTGTTGGCGTTCACGGTCTTAACGGTGCTTTCGGAACTCTTGCTGTCGGTCTTTTCTCCGACGGTGCAGGTACCGAGTGGAAAGGTCTTCTCACAGGCGGTGGTTTCCATGGCTTCGGTGTTCAGTTTATTGGTATGGTTATCACCATCGCATGGGTTGCTGTTACTATGACAATTATCTTCCAGGTGATCAAACACACGATCGGACTTCGTGTTTCCGCTGAGGAAGAGATCGCAGGTCTGGATATGAAAGAGCATGGCCTCGCAAGTGCATACAATGGATTCTTTGTACAGGATACCATGACAAAGGCTCCGACTCCAATGGGAACTTCCGTAAAAGCCCCTGTTGTAAAGCATGCTCCTTCTGCTCCTGCTGAATCTGTTCCTGAAATTCCTGCAGACGGCGTACATAAACTGACAAAGGTTGTTATCATCACACGTCAGAACAAGCTGGATGAGTTTATGCAGGCTATGAACGAGATCGGCGTAACCGGCATCACTATCACAAACGTTATGGGCTGTGGTGTTCAGAAGGGTGCTCCAACCTACTATCGTGGTGTTGAAGTCGACATGAACCTCCGTCCGAAGGTTAAGATCGAGATCGTTGTAAGTCTTGTACCGGTTCAGAAGGTTATTGATACTGCAAAAGAAGTTCTTCATACCGGTCAGATCGGTGATGGTAAGGTCTTCGTTTACGATATCGAAAACGTTGTCAAGATCCGTACCGGCGAGGAAGGCTTCCTGGCTCTGCAGGATACAGACGCATGATTCTCTTATGAGAGGAACAGATAAAATCTTCTACGCAATATAAACCAAATAAAAGCCAAAAAACTCCGGAACATTATTCCTTAAATGTTCCGGAGCTTTTCATAGCTTTTTTTATTCTCTTCTCAGTCTCGGCAGATTCCACCGGTAATGTGCCGCCAGGTACCGGATCAGGATCACTACTACCGTTCCGATCACCATGGCCGGCACTCCGCCCCACAGCCTGTATATCCAAACACAGGCAATGGCCCCTACAATAGACGCACAGGCATAAATATGGCGCACAAAAATATATGGCGGTACTCCTGCCATCATATCACGGATAAGGCCGCCTCCAACTCCTGTGACAGTTCCAAGAAATACAAGAAAAAATGTTCTTTCCATATACCCCTGGGAAATCCCCTTATCAACCCCCATGACAGTAAACACACCAAGGCCAACCGTATCCATCACCAGCATCACCTTATCATAGACCAGCCGGTTCCCGCCTTCCAGCAGCTCCTGCTTCCAGTACATC
This sequence comes from Blautia sp. SF-50, assembly GCF_900101315.1. Lineage (NCBI taxonomy): Bacteria > Bacillati > Bacillota > Clostridia > Lachnospirales > Lachnospiraceae > Blautia > Blautia sp. SF-50. The sequence continues at coordinate 59,347 of NZ_FMUW01000003.1, read as the reverse complement.
ACTGCAAAAACAATACAGGACGTCACGGTTGCCACAATGGTATACAGCGGATCCTGAAACATTCCCGGCGGCACGATTCCCAGGATAATATCCCTGGTAGCTCCTCCGCCCACTGCAGTCACCACTCCAAGAACGCAGACCCCGAAAATATCCATTCCTCTCTGCGCCCCCACCATAGCTCCGGAAGCAGCAAACGCAATAGTTCCTGCCATCTCCAGCATAAATGTAAACATACTCTGATAATCCATTTCCCCCTCCATGCATATCAAGCCGTATTTTTTCTCACCCTCATATCTGCATTCTGTTTTCCCTGTCTGCACATTTCCACAAGGTGCACATTTCCGCAGGGTGTAAGAAGGAACCCTGCCATGCAGGATTCCTTCTCCTATTTTCGTGATCACTATATTTTCATATTAACAGAATTTTCTCATTCTGTATATCTTTTCTTTTTGTATCTGACTTCTGCTATTCTGCTTCGATCAGAAATCCTCGTCGTTTCAGCATATCCTGGATCATATCCAGGATTTCCTCGGATTCTGCTTCTACTTTATGATAATGATAATCCGATGTGATATTCTTCAGAGGACTGGACTTGCCGCTTCGGATATCCTCCATAAAATTCTCAACCTGGCGCCTGGAGCTGATATTCAGTTCTGCCTCGATATGCCCGTAAACTCTGTGATTCACCATTACGTTGATCACTTTTCCGCCAAGATCCACAATCCCGCAGAGCTCGTTTTCCAGATCTGCATCTGTATGATGCACCTTGAATATCCGGCTCACAGTATGGGGAGCAGTAAAAATATATCCTCTGTTGGTGGAGATCACGTCATTTCCCTCCGCGCGTATCAGCGCAATATCCTGCACGATCACCTGTCTGCTGACCTGAAATGTTCTGGCCAGAGCACTTCCTGAGACCGGCCGTTCACTGTTTTTAATTTGATCCATGATCGCTGTCCTGCGTTCTGAACCAGTCATTTAAGTTCCCCTTTCCTGGCTGTGCCTGTACTTTTTATTCCGATACCTCTCTCCTTCATTCTCGCGATCTCTCCAACCCGGCCCGACATCACCTGCTATGCCTCTGCTTCCGGCAATTCACGCTTCTTTTCTGATATTCGGGGTATTTCCTGGCACAGCACTCGGTATTCTGTAAAATCCTGCATTTTTCAGGAAAGCGGATGAAGATTCTTAAGCGAAATATCAAGGATCGGTGCAGAATGCGTTAATGCACCACTTGATACATAGTCTACACCAACATCCCTGATCTTTGCAATGTTTTCTTTTGTAACATTTCCAGAACATTCAGTTTTTGCTCTTCCGCCGATCAGCTGCACCGCTTCTTTCATCATCTCCGGAGTCATGTTATCAAGCATGATGATATCTGCGCCGGCCTCAACAGCTTCTTTTACCTGATCAAGAGTTTCTACCTCAACTTCGATCTTGCGGACAAAAGGAGCGTACTCCTGCGCCATTTTTACAGCATTCGCAACGCTTCCTGCTGCTCCGATGTGATTGTCTTTCAAAAGAACTCCATCTGAAAGATTATATCTGTGGTTCTGTCCGCCGCCTACACGAACAGCATATTTCTCAAAAATACGCATATTCGGCGTCGTTTTTCTGGTATCCAGCAATGTGATCCCTGTTCCTTCAAGAAGTGACGCAACCGAATGTGTATAGGTTGCGATCCCGCTCATTCTCTGAAGATAATTCAGCGCCACACGCTCGCCGGAAAGAAGCACCCGGATATCTCCTGTAACTTTTCCCATTTTCTGACCTTTTTTTACTTCATCGCCGTCCTTGCAGAACAGCTCCACTTTTGTGTCAACATCCAGAAGCATAAATACACGGCTGAAGATTTCCAGTCCCGCAATGATTCCATCCTCTTTACAGATCAGATCTACCTCTCCCGGAACTGCTTCTTTCATAACAGAGTTTGTGGTAACGTCTTCACTTGAAATATCTTCCTTTAAAGCCTCCAGAATCAGGTGATCTACCTGAAGTGTCATTGTGATCTTATTCATTTTACAATCCCTTCTCTTTCTTAATTATCACAGCAGCCCTGTTCTCCAAAGCAAGGCTGCTCCTGTCTTTCATAATACGGATATTTATATTACGGCTGCATTTATGCCGCACCTGCAGCACTTTTCTTTTCTGCTGAGATTGCTTTGGCTGCACGTTTTGCAAATACAAGGCTCTCCAGCAGGGAATTACTTGCCAGTCTGTTCGCGCCATGTACACCGTTGCAGCTGGTTTCTCCCACTGCATAAAGCTGGTCCATGCTGGTCTTGCTGTCAGAATCCACCCAGATACCGCCCATGAAATAATGCTGAGCAGGAACAACAGGGATGCATTCTTTTGTCACATCATAGCCTTCTTCCAGACACCTCTGATAAATATTCGGAAAATGATTCAGGATCGTATCTTTATCAATATTTTCCATGGAAAGCCATACATGGTCTGTTCCTTCTTTTTTCATTTCTTCCCGGATCGCATTTGTTACTACATCTCTTGGAAGAAGTTCATTGACAAAACGCTCTTTTTTGCTGTTATAAAGCACTGCACCTTCTCCTCGAACCGATTCTGAGATCAGGAATCTGCGGCCCGGTTTCTTGGAATACAGCGTTGTCGGATGGATCTGCACATAATCCAGATGTTCCAGACGCACATTGTGTTTTTTTGCAATATCAAGAGCATCCCCTGTAAGATGCGGATAGTTGGTGGAATGCTCATATCTTCCTCCGATCCCGCCGCTGGCCAGGATCGTATCCTGTGCATAAATCTCTACCTGGATCTCTCCGCCCGGCTGGATCTCTTCCTGGGTTTTCACTACTTTTCCGGCTTCCATAGCTTCAAGACGTGCCCTGTTCGCTTCTGCGGAAACTGCCTTCAGGCCTGTACATTTGCCATTTTCCACCAGAATATCCTGCATGGTAGTATATTCCAGAATTGTTACATTTTCAAGCTTCAGAACCTGCTGGAGCAGTTTTTCGGAAATTTCTTTTCCTGTGATATCCTCATGATAAAGGATCCTCGGTCTGGAATGTGCACCTTCTCTTGTATAGGCAAAATCATCTCCATCCATCTTGAAATCCACGCCATATCCGACAAGATCATTAATGATGTCTCTGGAGCCTCGGATCATAATGTCTACCGACTCTTTTCTGTTTTCGTAATGTCCTGCCTTCATGGTGTCTTCAAAATAGCTGTCGTAATCGTTTTCATCACGGAGCACACAGATTCCCCCCTGCGCCAGGAAAGAATCACTACTCCTCATATCCTCCTTTGTGATGATCACGATCTTTTTGTCCCGCGGAAGCTTTAAGGCACTGAACATACCCGCAACACCTGTTCCCACGATTACTACGTCTGTTTTAATTCTCATTGCTTTTCGCCTCTCTGTCTTGATTTCTCTTTTCAGCCAACTCAGACAAATCTTTTATACAAATGTGTTTTATTTATTTTGCCAGTTCCAGCATCCGCTCCAGCGGTCTCTTCGCGTTTTCACGGGTCTCGTCTGTTACATGAACCTCATTCTCCCCGGTTTTCAGAACGTGGAGAACTTTTTCCAGAAATACTTTTTTCATGTTTTTGCAGACCGGTACGGTTTCTGTGAAATAGAATTTTTTATCCGGGCAGGTAGTTTCCAGCTTGTACTGAACGCCACATTCTGTGCAGATGATAAATTCTTTGTTGTCACTTTCCTGTGCATATTTGATGATTCCCGATGTGCTTCCGATGTAATCAGCCTGTTTCAGAACTGTCTGGGGACATTCCGGATGTGCCAGAACCAGTGCATCCGGGTGCGCTTCTTTTGCCGCTTTTACTTCTTCCGGATCCATAAATTCATGGACAATACAGAAACCTTCGTTATAAATAAAGTTCTTCTCAGGAACCTGTTCTGCAATAAAATGTGCAAGATTTCTGTCCGGGATAAAAAAGATGTTTTTGTTCGGAAGCGCTTTTACGATCTTTACTGCATTTGCGGAAGTAACACATACATCAGAAAGCTCCTTCAATGCAGCTGTGGAATTAATGTAACAGACAACTGCCACATCGTCATATTCCTCTCGCACCTTGCGGATACCTTCTTCTGTTGCCATATGAGCCATCGGACAGTCTGCATCCATGGCAGGCATCAGAACAGTTTTATCCGGACTTAAGATCTTGGCGCTCTCTCCCATAAAGCCTACTCCACAGAACACGATCGTCTTCTCTTTCGCGCTGGCTGCGATCTTGCTGAGATAAAAGGAATCTCCTATATAATCAGCTACATCCTGTACTTCGGGACGCACGTAGTAGTGTGCAAGGATGATGGCATCTTTTTCTTTTTTTAATTTCTGGATTTCTTCTGCAACTGTCATTATCTTTCACCTTTCCTGCAGGATTTCTTTTTTGAATTCCTGCTTTTGCTTTCTAGTACAGCGAATATTAAGTAACCGCCATATTGACTTGTCTGATTTTTCATCTGCTGCGTCAATATAGCAGAAACTTAATTTTCGCTGTACTAGTCTTTATTATGCAGATACTTCTGATCTGCTTTTTATTATCATGTAACTTTTTTCAAAACATCTTACACATAATACCACAGTCCTTTACATGTGACAAGACAGTTGTTTGATATATGTAAAGTTTTTTTGTAAAGAAAGACATCAAAAAACACGGTTTCCACAATGAAACTTTCATCCTGGAAACCGTGTTTCTGCACACATTCATTATTTTATCAGTCTTATTCACCGTTCTGCGTACTGTCAGCTGCTCATTTATTACAGTTTTCTTTCTGATCTGCCGCGATCACCCGATCATTTCCCCAGCAGTTCTCTCTCAATCCTCTCTCTTGCTTCCGGTGCCTGCTTATCCATCTTTTCCGGAAAACCAAACATGGAAACGCAGGCAATGTTATCGCCGCCGGCTTTCGGTGCATCCGGTTTCAGCTGCTTGCTGGCAAAATCCATTTCTCTCAATGTTTCAAAAATACCATCAAAATCCACATCACCCTCACCCATTGCAAGATGCTGATGCACCGTCACATCCGCTTTTCCACGGCCATTCAGCCACGGCGGATTTAAAATGTATCTGCAGTCCATGGTCTGGTTAAAGGTATCCGCAAAAAGTACATGGGTCAGTTCATCTCCCGCATATTTCAGCATGGACCGCACATCTCCTTTGCCCTCATCGTAGAAGAAGCCATGAGGAGAAGAATACACATAACCAAGGTTTGGAGAACGGAAGGATTTCACCATATCACAGGTCTCATTATTCAGCTCACAGAAATCATAAGGATGAGACTGGATCTCCACACGGATACCCTCACGCTCGATCAGCGGAAGCAATTCCTCCATGGATCTAAACCACATTCCATTGCAGATTTCCTGCTGGTTCGGATCACCCGAAAGTTCTGTATTGATAACCTTCACTCCCATATCTCCGGCGATCTGGATCATTCGTTTCCAGTTTGCAACTGCAAACTGTCTCTGTTCCTCCGTCGGACCAGACCAGCGATACACCACGATAAAGGACGAAATCTCAACGCCAGTCTCTTTAAGAGCCTGTCTGTATTCCTGTTCACATTCTTTTGAAAATAACGGATGCTTATAGAACGGATTGATCCTCGGATGCGGAGACTGTTCAATATATTTATATCCCCAGTCCGCCACCTGATGGACCATACGGTTGATATCCATCTGTTTCGCAAGAACATCTACGTCAAATGCAATCTTCATGATGCATTCCCTCCTTTTTCCTCTTCTTTATTCCGGATATAATCCAGGATCAGGCTGGCCGCTCCGGCTACACCTGTTTTGGATACATTGATCACCATATCGTAATAATGGGGATCGTCTCTGCGGATTCCGGTAAACTTCTCATAATATTCATTTCGGATCTGATCACGTTTCTTCAGTTCTCCAAGAGACTGGCCTTTATAATATTCCTGGCCCTCTTTTTCCCGGTAAGCATCATCTGCATAAACGAAAAAGCTGTATGTATGCGGCTCTCCACGAAGCACATAGTTGGCACATCTTCCCAGGAATACACCTGGTCTTCTCTCAGAAAGCTCACGAATGATCCGGCTCTGCACCTCAAACATCTGAACACCTGTATAATCTGCTGCCGCACCTGCCGATGAATGTCCATACGGGGAAAATGTAAGCTCAGAATCCTCATAATTGTAGGAATCCAGATACTGCCTTACACTTTCCAGATCTGCTTTTTCCATACCGAACTTTTCTGCCATAAGACAGATGATCTGGCGATCATAAACCTTGCAGTCCAGTGCTTTTGCAACACCCTCGGCAATCTTTCTTCCACTGCTGCCATACAGTCTTCCAATTGCCACGTTGATCCGGTTTCCGGAAGCTTCCGGTAACGGCATGGACTGAATCTCACCCGGCACAGAGACGCTTTCCTCTCCCGATTCTCGCTGGATCAGTTCACGCATCATTTTGTCATAAACTTTGTCCAGCTGGTAGCATGCTGCGATCACAAACATCACTACCCAGATTGCTATCGGAACATACAGATAAAATCCCTTGATCACGCGGATTGCCTCTGCAGACTGCTCTGCCGCTGTCGCCTTTGTTCCGTCAAAGTATGCCGCCGAAAGAATTCCTCCCATAATAGCAGAAGTCAGTCCGGAACCGGCTTTCTGACCCATGCTCATAGATGAGAACATCAGACCCTCCACACGCTTGCCTGTTTTCCACTGGCCATACTCAATCGCATCGCTTGGAAGAGAATACTGCACACCATAGAATGGGGCGATTCCGATACCTCTCATGATACAGGTTACAACACCAAGCGAAACACTGGTAATATTCATCAGGAACAGAAGCTGTCCTGCAACGCCCAGGATACAGCCGGCACAGATGAGATTTCTTTTTCCATAGCGGGGAAGCACCTTCGGCAGAAGGGCAATTCCTGCCACAGTTGCCAGTTTCTCAGCTGCGGAAAGAGGCATGACGAGGTCTACATTTCCGAGTACATACTGGCAGTAATAGGTAAGGTCCGTTCCGATAATGATCTGATATGCGGTATAAAAGATCATCAGCCCCAGAGCGATAAGGAAATACCGGTTGGTAACGGTTGCTTTAAATGCTTCCACAAAAGGAATATCTTCCTTTTCCTGTTTTGCTGCAGAAACACGCTCTGTACAGACCATATAAGTATTCACAAGTACACCGACAGAAATGATCGCATAGCCGGCAGTTACCAGGATCCAGGCCATCTGCTGATTGCCGGTAATATTCGCTACGATGTTGATCAGCGGCAGTGTGAACGCAGTAATGATCATACTTGCTGTGATCGACAATACCATGCGGATGTTACAGATCACATCACGTTCACGACGGTCACGGCTCATCAGAGATCCCAGTGCATGGAATGGCTGGCTGATAGCCGTGTATACAACCGTATTCATGATATTATAGGTAACAAAAGCATAGATGATCTTTCCCATATTTCCCATTGGCGGCATGGTGAACAAAAGCACCGCTGCCAGCGCATAAGGAACCGCAAGTCTTAAGATCCAGATCCTGGCTTTTCCATACTTGGAATGAGTCCGGTCGATAATAGTTCCCATCAGCACATCGGAAAATCCATCAAAAACACGGGACAAAAGCATGATCATTCCTACCGCACCTGCTGATATTCCAACAACGTTGGTATAAAAATAGATCAGCAGAGTTGTAGTCATGGTATACATCAAGGTCAGTGCCGGATCACCAAAACAGTATGCCAGCTTTTCCGACAACGGAACCTTGATGAATTCATTCAAGTCTTTCCCCTTCTGCTTGTAATTCAACAATTCAGGGATTCCCTTACCAGCCATAGTATCTACCTCCTATCGGTTTAAGGTCGGACCTTTCTGAATGAATTATCCGAAATATTTCTGCACAAAGTCTCTGGTAACTTCCGCAGCCTTTTTCACGTTGTCCTCATGGCTCATTGCATAGTATTCCGGACGGAACTCTTCGATGGTGCAAACGCCATCAAAACCGATCTCCTTCAGTGCAGCTGCGATTCCTGCATGATCTACAACACCCTCACCCGGCCACAGTCTCTTGTCGTCTCCGCAGGAGCCAAGCGGAAGATCCTCACAGTCATTTAAATGGTATGCAAAAATCTTCTTGCCATCAGCAGCCCTCAGGTCCTCAAGGCGGGAGCACATCTCATGGAAATGGAAGGTATCCACGGTAACGCCTACATTATCTCTGTCTACTGCTTTTACCACATCATAGGCTGTTCCAAACTGATTGATGGAGCAGTTCGGTGCACCACAGAACTCCAAGGAGATCTTCATATCCGCGCCAACCTTATCGGAAAGATAACGAAGACGTGCAACTGCTTCTTCTTTGATCTCACTGACAGATTTGTCTTTTACATCAAAGCTTGGAACGGTGATCAGCATTTTCATTCCGATCGCTTTGGAAACCTTCAGGATAAAATCAACTTCTTCGTCAATCTCTTTTTCCCCTGCCTCATCTCTCTGGTTAAAGAAGATCAGAGTGTTGTATGCCCATGGTTTCAGATGATGATTCTTAAACCAGTCTGCAAGTTCTTCCAGTGTATGCTCTTTGAGATAGTCCTTTACGCAGTCAAAGCGGATCTCAATATAATCAAAACCATATTTCTCGCACATCTCCAGGTCTGCCATAAGAGACTGTCCTTTACATTCCAGTGCAGTTGCTTCATTAAATCCTAATTTCATCTTCAATACCCTCCATATGTTTTTACTTTTCAGCCAATTTTTCCAGTTAATCTCACCGGCAGGTTTTCCACTGCAGTTTCAACAAAGCCGAAGCGGAATCGGATCCGGCCGGTAACTGCCGCCGCAGACTCATTGGGGAAGTCTGTAGCAATAAGTTGGTATGATAACTCACACTTGATGAGGTGGAGCTCGTAAAATATATTTATTTATAAAATTCCGGCTTCTCAACCGCTGTAACGATCTTTTCGATCTGTCCGGTTTCCTGCGCTTTTACAAGAGCATCTGCAGTGATCGCTGCCAGGTATCCATCCCATGCATTCGGTCCTGTGATCACTCCTGCCTCTGCGTTATCAACCCAGTCCTGAACCTCTTTATCATAAGCGTCTTTAAATCTTACGAAGCAGTCTGTGTCAATAGCAGTGGACACTGCCGCATTCTTGCGGATAGACGGGTAAGCCGGCTGTGCCATTTTCAGTGCACCATCCTCGCATACAACTTCACAGTTGATATCATATCCGAACTTGCAGTTAACAAATACTTCTACATCAATGCATACACCTTTTTTAGTACGAAGCATCATGATCTGCGGATCTTTCAGCTCGGAGTGGGAATATTTCGTCACTTTTGGCATTACTACCTGTGCTGATTCATACTCATCATCTACAAGCCAGTGAAGGACATCGATCTCATGGATTGCGGTATCGTGCACAGCCATTGGTGTATTGTAATTGGTACCTACCTCCGGATTTCTGTGTGTACAGTGAAGGATCAGCGGCTCGCCGTATTCTCCGGTTGCAAGTGCTTCCTTGATCTGCTGATATCCCTTGTCATAGCGTCTCATAAATCCAAGCTGGATGAGATGTTTGCCGGCTGCCTCCTCTGCCTTTACTACTTTCAGGCAGTCCTCAGCAGTTGTACATAATGGTTTCTCACAGAAAATCCTCTTGCCGGCCTCGATTGCCTGAAGAAGAGAATCTACATGTGCAAAGCCCGGAGATACGATAAATACTGCATCTACGTTCTCTGCATTGATGAGCTCCTTACTGTCTGCATAGACTTTTGCTCCGCAGATCTCGGCTGCTTTCCTGGCACTTTCCTCAAATACATCGGAAACAGCTACTACTTCTGCTCCCTGAATCTTCTCTGTCAGTCTTCTGATATGATCTCTTCCCATTCCGCCGCATCCGATAACTCCTACTCTTAACATTTTAAATTCCTCCGTTCATTTTTTATTGTTTTCTGTTTTTGTGTTCTTTTTGATGATGTTATATTATCATTTTGTGCACGTGAACGCAATGTCTTTTTTGTACAAAATTTCCATTTTGTTTTTATGCGATTTTCACTATTTGTTACTTCATTCACATATTTTGTTTGTTTTACAGTATTTTTTCGGCATTCACTCACATTTTCGCATCTATAAAATGACTTACTATGCTTATTATAAACGTTGATCATATAGCGTTTTATTATGTGCACCAGAACGCAATATTTCATTTCCCTTATACCCTAGTAGAGTTTATGTAGAATATTATTGTATTTCAACACATAAAGAGTTATACTTGTATGTAGTTTTATTTAAAATACACAAATGCATTTTTCATACTTTATTTAACCGAACTGTAAGGATCAAAGCTTCCCTCAGAAATCCCTGAAACGCAGGCAAACTTCCCTGATTCGGTTAAATTCATACGAAAAACACAGCAGAAAGGACTTATCCCTATGAGCGACTATAATTTAGAAACTAAATGTATCCACTCCGGCTATACCCCATCCAAGGGCGAGCCCTGTGCACTTCCTATCTATCAAAGCACTACTTACAAATATGACACCACTGACGAAATGGGCCAGTTATTTGATCTGAAGGCAGACGGATATTTTTACACCCGTCTCCAGAACCCGACCAACGATGCCGTAGCTGCAAAGATCGCAGATCTGGAAGGCGGTGTTGCTGCGATCCTAACTTCTTCCGGACAGGCAGCCAACTTCTACGCAGTATTTAATATCTGTGAGGCAGGCGATCACGTTGTTGCCGCTTCTACCATTTACGGAGGAACCTTCAACCTTCTTGCCGTCACCTTCAAGAAGCTTGGCATTGACTGCACCTTTGTTGATACCGATGCAACAGAAGAAGAGATTGCTGCCGCATTTAAACCGAACACAAAGGTTCTTTTTGCAGAAACCATCGCCAATCCGGCTCTGGTCGTCCTGGACATCGAGAAATTTGCACACGTTGCACACCAGAACGGCGTACCTCTTATTGTGGATAACACCTTTGCCACACCGGTAAACTGCCGTCCCTTCGAGTGGGGTGCAGATATCGTTACCCACTCCACCACCAAATATATGGACGGGCATGCCGTTCAGGTAGGCGGCGCCATTGTCGACAGCGGTAACTTCGACTGGGATGCCTATGGCCATAAATATCACGGTCTGACAGAGCCGGATGAATCCTATCACGGTGTTGTCTATACAAAGCAGTTTGGAAAAAAAGCTTACATCACTAAGGCTACTTCCCAGCTGATGCGTGATCTGGGCTCTATTCCGTCTCCGATGAACTGCTTCCTTCTGAACCTCGGCCTGGAAACGCTTCCACTGCGTGTTGAACGCCATTGCTCCAATGCCCAGAAGATCGCAGAATACCTAAACGCACACGAAAAGGTTTCTCATGTAAATTATGCAGGACTTCCGGAGGATAAATATCACGCACTGGCTCAGAAATATATGAAGGATGGCCGTACCTGCGGCGTTATCTCCTTTGAACTGACCGGTGGCCGTGATGCAGCAGTCCGTTTTATGGACAGTCTGAAGCTTGCCACCATCGCAACTCATGTTGCTGCTTCCATCACTATGGTCCTTCACCCAGCCAGCCATACACATCGCCAGATGAACGACGAGCAGTTGGTTGAAGCAGGAGTTTCTCCTGGAATGATCCGTCTTTCCATCGGTATCGAAAATGTGGATGATATTATCAAAGATCTGGAACAGGCACTGAAAAATGCATAAATAACCAATTCAAAAAGGAAGGATACATCTGCTCATGCATGATGTATCCTTCCTTTTTATGATATATTTTCTCCTACTCTCAATTATGGCATTTCCGCCAATTACCTGCATCCTGTTCTGAACGGCTTTCTTCTGGCACATAAATTCCTGCAGCTGCTGCAAGTATCTGAAACTACCTTACAAAATCCATTATTCATCTTTTTCCAGCTGTTTGATCAGCTGGTTCACATATGTAGAAAGCCCCGCCACCAGGACTCCCTGTGTTGTGGATGTAAATACTGCCATTGCAATATCCTGTGCATTTTTACAGGAACAGGTAGCAAAAACATAAATTCCGCATATAAGGATTCCTGCACACCCCAATATCAGCGGAATATATTTGTCCTTCACAGCCTGAGCCTCCTTCAGTGCGATCCCCATAAAATACAAAGCGATTGCTGTGATCAGCAATTCCGGTTTAATATAATTCACAAGCGCTTCCATGAATATTCTCAGTATCTCCCCTGCCGCTTTGATTTATTTTATGAATTTCTCCAAGAAATATTTCACAAATTCCCCAAAAATGTAAGCTACGTGTAAGCTATCTGTAAGCTACGCATAAATTTTCATGCGTTCTCAGACTGATTTGTTCTATTTTTCTTTAGACACAAAGAAAGGGGCTGTGAAATAACAGTCATCTACGCAAAAAGAGGACTTTTCGTTCATTTTAAAAGAAAAGTCCTTTTTTAAATTTCATATTCAAATCTTAAGACACATTCTTATAATTCCTAAAATCAGCAAATGTACTGGATAAAAAAGATAATTAAACCACTTATTCTGTTTTCCACGTTCTCCATTATAAGTAAGTGTCAGGCCAAATCCAAGCAAAGCCCATGGTTCTTTGAACATGGAAAGATAGGAAAATGGAATCGCAAGTGCCTGTCGGTCATGAAAAATATAATAGAAATATCCAATCAGCACCGCATGGTGTTCATAATCTAATCCCAGATTCATTGCAGCAAAGCACAATACTGCCACAATGAGAAATGATACGAAATACCATAAAGCTTTCGGCAATGCTGCCATCTTTTCCTTGAGTACATCAATCAGCCAGATCATGGCAAGCACCAAGGCTAACGTAAACATAATATTGTTCCAGTTGGCTTCAAAAAATGTAGCTGTTGTACACATATCAAAAGGAATTTCTGATATTACTCCAAATACAAGAAGTGTAATTAAATACTTCCATTTATTTTTTGTGTGGAAATAGCCTTCCACGAGAAGGAAGATGAATATTGGAAATGCGATTCTTCCTAAAATATCAAAAAAGTCACTCAACCGATTCAATGCTCCTCCATCCAAATTCGGATAGATTAACGCTTTGTTTGTGTGATCGATAAGCATAGATAGAAAAGCAATGTATTTAAGCTGCGCCCCTGAAAATATTTTTATTCTTTCTTTTATATTGTTCATAAAAAATAGTCCTTTTTTTAATTTCTTCAATTACATTCACTTATTGGGTCATCTTTACCCACCCCACTGGATATGGCGAAAAGGAACCGTTGAATAGTAGAAAGCTAAGATTGTGATAACTCTATATTACTATAGTTGTTTTGAAAAAACTATATAAAAGAAGAGTTTATGAAGCATAAAGCTTTAAAGAAAATCGAAGGAGGAAAGTCCACTCAAAGAGTGAATATACAAAAACAAAAGATTAAGGTGCAGAAACTTCATCTGGAATTGTTGGAGAAATTGCAGTAGCATACAGGTTACTGTTCACTCCCGTGTCAATCACTTCGCTGATTGACACGGAGGATGCATGTTTTGGCTTGAATGCATCTCGCCCCATCGCCAAAGGCAATTTAAAATGGCGAGATGCGTTGCTGGTCGCACATCGTGTGAACAGTAACGCATACAGCGAAAACAGAGGCTGAAATGAAGAGCTGGATGCAATTGAAGAAAAAATATGATATCCTAAGTGTAGCAGAAAGATATAATCATGGAGGTATATACACATGTACATTGCAGACAAAAAAAGATACGACACAATGGTTTACAACCGCTGCGGTAAAAGTGGCTTGAAGCTGCCTGTTGTTTCACTTGGACTCTGGCACAATTTTGGTGATACAAGTATCTACGAAAATATGAAGCAGATGTGCTTTACCTCTTTTGACAATGGAATCACTCATTTTGACCTTGCCAATAATTATGGGCCTGCTTATGGCAGTGCAGAACGCAATTTCGGCAAGCTTTTCAGGGAAGAACTTCATCCATACCGAGATGAAATGCTCATCAGCACAAAGGCCGGATTTGATATGTGGGAAGGACCTTATGGCAATTGGGGAAGCCGCAAGTACCTTATTGCAAGCCTGGACCAGAGTCTTAAGCGACTTGGACTTGATTATGTCGATATCTTCTATCATCACAGAATGGATCCTGAGACACCACTTGAGGAGACTATGGGTGCTCTTGACTCTATCGTTCGAAGTGGAAAAGCCCTTTATGTAGGTCTTTCAAATTATGATGGTCCCACACTTAAAAAAGCTACAGAAATCCTAACCGATTTGAAATGTCCTTTCGTAATCAACCAGAACCGTTATTCTATCTTTGACAGAACAATTGAGAATAACGGGCTTAAGGACACTGCCTATGAGCTTGGAAAAGGTATCATAGCTTTCTCTCCTCTCGCACAGGGACTTCTTACGAAGCGCTACCTCAATGGTATCCCTGCTGATAGCAGAATTGCCACTGACGGACGATTCCTTAATGAGACTGCACTTACATCAGAAAAGCTTTCCCAGATTCAGGCACTTAACGAAATTGCTATGGAAAGAGGACAGACGCTTGCCGAGATGGCTCTTAGCTGGATTCTAAAAGATGATAAAGTAACAAGTGTCCTAATTGGAGCTTCAAAACCTGAGCAGATTCTTGATAATATCAAGATAATCGGACATACTGATTTTTCAGATGAAGAACTTAAGAAGATTGATGATATCGTTAATTCTTAATCAATGAAAGGGGCTGTGATCGGCTCTTCTTTTTGTTTCCTTCGCTCTGTTACCTACTTGTTACCTACCTGTTGCCTATCTTACCATTTTCAAGACTTCTCACACTGACTCAAATTACATCTTCTTTTTTACGATCAAAATTAAGAAAAGTACCGCAGCCCTTGGAACTACGGTACTTTCAAGGTTTGTTGACTCTTTAATTAAAAAGGTTTTATTAGAACTTGCCAGCGTCAGCAGCTTCCTGTACGGAAACAGCTACAGCAACTGTCATACCAACCATCGGGTTGTTTCCAGCGCCGATAAGACCCATCATCTCTACGTGAGCCGGTACGGAAGAAGATCCTGCGAACTGAGCGTCAGAATGCATACGTCCAAGTGTATCAGTCATACCGTAGGAAGCAGGACCTGCTGCCATGTTGTCCGGATGAAGTGTACGTCCTGTACCACCGCCGGAAGCAACGGAGAAGTATTTTTTACCTTTCTCGTTGCACTCTTTTTTGTATGTTCCTGCTACCGGATGCTGGAAACGAGTCGGGTTTGTAGAGTTTCCTGTGATGGAAACGTCAACGCCCTCTTTCCACATGATCGCAACACCTTCCGGAACGCTGTTAGCGCCGTAGCAGTTAACTTTTGCACGAAGTCCCTCTGAATAGGATTTACGGAATACTTCCTTAACCTCGTTCTTATATGGATCATACTCTGTCTCTACATATGTAAAGCCGTTGATACGGGAGATGATCTGAGCAGCGTCTTTTCCAAGACCGTTCAGGATAACACGAAGAGGTTTTTTACGAACTTTGTTTGCTTTCTCGGCGATACCGATAGCACCCTCAGCTGCTGCGAAGGACTCATGTCCTGCAAGGAAGCAGAAGCAGTCTGTCTCTTCCTCAAGAAGCATCTTTCCAAGGTTTCCATGTCCAAGACCTACTTTACGTGTGTCTGCAACGGATCCCGGGATACAGAAAGCCTGAAGGCCTTCTCCGATAGCTGCTGCTGCGTCAGCGGCTCTTCTGCAGCCTTTTTTGATCGCGATAGCTGCACCTACTGTGTAAGCCCAGCAAGCGTTCTCGAAGCAGATCGGCTGAATGCCTTTGATCTGATCGTAAACGTTCAGTCCTGCGTCTTTAGTGATTTTCTCAGCTTCTTCGATAGAAGCGATTCCATAGCTGTTTAAAACAGAATTGATCTTGTCAATTCGTCTCTCATATGATTCAAATAAAGCCATTTCCTGTAACCTCCTGATATTTTTACCTTACGAAGTGTAATTACTCTTTTCTTGGGTCGATGATCTTAACAGCATCTGCAACACGACCGTACTGACCTTTTGCTTTCTCCCATGCTGTGTTCGGGTCATCACCTTTCTTAATGAAGTCAGTCATTTTTCCAAGGCTTACGAACTGATATCCGATGATCTCATCGTTCTCATCAAGAGCGATACCTGTAACATAACCCTCAGCCATCTCAAGGTAACGAGGTCCTTTTTTCAGAGTTCCATACATTGTACCAACCTGAGAACGAAGTCCTTTTCCAAGGTCCTCAAGACCAGCTCCTACTGCAAGTCCGTCCTCGGAGAATGCAGACTGGGAACGTCCGTAAACGATCTGAAGGAAAAGCTCTCTCATAGCTGTATTGATTGCATCACATACAAGGTCTGTGTTCAGCGCCTCCATAACGGTAAGTCCTGGAAGGATCTCAGAAGCCATAGCTGCAGAGTGAGTCATTCCTGAACATCCGATCGTCTCAACAAGTGCCTCCTGGATGATTCCCTCTTTAACGTTAAGGGAAAGCTTACAAGCACCCTGCTGCGGAGCACACCAGCCAACACCGTGTGTAAATCCGGAGATATCCTTTACTTCTTTTGCCTGAACCCATTTTGCTTCTTCCGGGATCGGAGCGGCACCATGATGTACGCCCTGTGCCACTGGACACATTTCTTCTACTTCGCGTGAATAAATCATTTTAAAACTCCTTTCAAGTATAGATTGACCGATGTTATTGAGAAAAAAAGTTCGATAACACCCTATGGCTATTTTCTCACAAAACCTTTGTTTCGTCCAGTCATATTTGATAAAATTTTGCCATAAAACGCATAATATTGGTAGTTATTCCGGCAGTATTGCATGCCTAACTGTCAAATATTTCTGGCAACTACTGTATGTATGTGATAATATATTAGCAAGTTTAACCTTGGAGGTATATTTTTCATGAATGCATCTGTGGATTCTGTTTTTCCAGAAAAATACCGCATTCTCAGCGGAAGCGCTCTGAAGATGATCGCGATCATCACCATGCTGATCGATCATATCGGAGCTGTGCTGCTCAGTATGTATCAGCCTGCACAGAAAATCCTGTTTACACTTTTCGGCAGAGAATATACTGTATATCTTATTTTCCGCGATATCGGAAGAGCTGCTTTTCCCATCTTCTGTTTTCTCCTGCTGGAAGGCTTCCGTCATACACGGAGCCGGTTCCTCTATGGAAGAAATCTCCTTCTTTTTGCGCTGCTCTCAGAAATTCCGTGGAATCTGATGTTTACAAATACGCTGCGTTACGAAAGACAAAATGTGTTTTTTACGCTTTTCCTCGGATATCTGGCCTTTTGTGCCATTGAATATTTCCAGGCCAGACCTTCGATGCAGCTTCTCTGCATCCTTGGACTGCTTGTCATTTCCATTTTTCTGAAAGCAGACTATGGATGGCGGGGGTATATCTTCCTGCTGATCATGTTCTATATGCGAAACGATAAGCCAGGCCAGGCAATCCTCGGAAGCTGCTGGCTTTACTATGAATGGAGAGCCTCCTTTGCCTTTCTGTCCATTAACCTGTACAATGGAAAAAGAGGCTTCATCCGCGGAAAATCAGCAAAATATTTCTTTTACTGGTTTTACCCAGTCCATATTATAGGACTGGTCATACTTCGACAGCTTTTGTTTTTATCTTAATCCCGCCCGCTCCCGGTCGGTTCATCCTTCCACGACCAATACTGTTGCATCCATCACCCCATCAAAAAAGCTGCACTCTCTCAAAAGTGCAGCCTAAATGCGTGTCCAGAAGAATCTGTTTCTTATTTTTTCTTTACGATCTCTTTTGCATTTTTATAAATGGAATCTGCAGGAACACATCCACGTACCGGTGACAGCGGGTAGATATTAGAATTCCGTCCGATCACAGTACCGGGATTCAGCACAGAACCGCATCCGACTTCAACATGATCTCCGAGCATCGCTCCGAATTTCTTAAGACCGGTTTCGATCTCTTCATCCCCGTCTTTTACGACAACCAGCTTCTTGTCTGATTTTACGTTGGAACAGATCGATCCGGCACCCATGTGGGACTTATATCCCAGCACAGCATCTCCAACATAATTATAATGAGGAACCTGAACCTTGTTAAACAGCACTGCATTCTTAAGCTCTGTGGAATTTCCCACAACTGCGCCCTCACCAACGATAGCCTTGCCGCGGATAAATGCACAATGGCGCACCTCGGCGTCTCTGCCAATGATAGCCGGTCCGGTGATACTTGCAGTCGGCGCAACTGTAGCGGACCTTGCGATCCATACATTTTCGCCCTTCTCCTCATATTCAGAAGGATCCAGTGTTTTTCCCAGCTTAATAATGAAATCTCCGATCTCCGGAAGAACCTCCCACGGATAGGTTTTTCCCTCAAAAAGCTCTGCTGCAATGGTCTCATTCAGATCCAGCATATTGCTGATAGTAAAATCTTTCATCATGATGATCTCTTTCCTCCCTGTCCGGAAGCTCGCTCCGGCTTCCTGTAGTTTACAGCGGCCGCATCAAAAAACTGCCGCAGGTTATACTGATAATTGCTTGCCTCCACCTGCCGGGTACGTACCCGCACAAAATGCTCCAGCTTGTCCATATATTCCTGTTCCGTGATGCTGCCCTCTGCCACATAGGTGAGGCCCTTTTCCCAGCTTGCCGTAAGCTCCGGGTTCAGAAGCTGCCGGATAGAACAATTTACCACATCGAAGATCATTTCCCCAAGAAGTGTTGGAGTGATCACCTGGGTCTTTTTGTTCAGTGCCAGATATTTGATGTTAAAAAGCTTCTTCAGGATCTCGGCACGGGTAGCACTGGTGCCGATCCCGCTTCCCTTGATCTGGGCTCGAAGCTCCTCATCCTCGATCAGCTGTCCTGCATTTTCCATGGCAAGGATCATGGAACCGGAATTGTATCGTTTGGGCGGTGAAGTCTCACCCTCCTTGATACTCAAACCGTTCACAGGAAGTATATCACCCTTTTTCAGCTTCTGCAACGCCTCCAGGAGCACAGTATCACAGGAAACCTCGTCTTCCTCTCCATTTCTATTTTTCTCACTGTCTGAAGCCCTTTTCTGCGAAAAAGAATTCGTGGCGATCTTCAGATAGCCTTCTTCTTTGAGAACCTTAAAGGATGAAAAGAATGCCTCGCCGTCCAGTTTCGTCACAAGACTCACCTTCTGATAAACGGCCGGCGGATAAAAAATACACAAAAATCTCCGTACAATAGTCTCGTACACACGCTGCGCAGTAAGAGACACGCTTCCCAGTGCATTCAATCCCTGACCGGTAGGAATGATCGCATAATGGTCTGTGATCTGCTTGTCATTCACATATCTGGTCTTTGCAATGCTTTTCCAGGATTCCATCCCCAAAACCTCTGCCGCCGCAGCACCGGCCTGCTGATAATTTCGAAGACCGGATATATTCTTGTATATCTCCTTGGCCACTGCCGTGGAAAGAACTCTGGCATCCGTTCTCGGATAAGTCACCAGCTTCTTCTCATAAAGCTCCTGTACGATCCGGAGTGTCTCGTCCGGACTGATCTTAAACAGCTTTGAGCACACATTCTGAAGCTCCGCCAGGTTAAAAAGAAGCGGCGGATTTTTGTTTTCTTTTTTTCGTTCCACCTTTTCCACAATACAGGAAAGGGGCTGGTTCACCATCAGCTGATCGATCAGCATCTGTGCATGCTCTTTTTTCCTGAAGCCGTTTTCTTTATAAAGATACGGGGACTGAAAATACCTGCTGCCTTCCACAGCTCTCCATTCACCGTCAAAATTTTCGCCTGCAAGTCCAATACTGCCAAGGACACGATAGAAGGGTGTCTTCACAAAGACACGGATCTCCCGTTCTCTCCGCACCACCATGCCAAGAACACAGGTCATCACACGCCCAACTGCAATAGCCTGATATTTGGAATGGAGATAATTGGTGACACTGCTTCCGTAGCGCAGGGTCAGAACTCTGGAAAAATTGATTCCCATAAGATAATCTTCCTTTGCGCGGAGATACGCAGACGCTGCCAGATTATCATACTCCGAGATGTCCTTCGCTTCACGGATCCCTCTTAAGATCTCTTCCTCTGTCTGGGAATCGATCCACACACGTTTCTGGACTTTTCCCTTTACTCCTGCCATCTGGGCTACCAGACGGTAGATATATTCACCCTCACGTCCGGAGTCGGTACACACATAAATGGTATCCACATCCGGCCGGTTCAGCAGTCCTTTTACGATCTCGAACTGCTTTTTGACCCCGGGGATCACTTCATATTTGAATTCGCGCGGCAAAAAAGGCAGGGTATCAAAACTCCACCTTTTAAACTTGATATCATATTTTTCGGGATAGCTCATGGTAACCAGATGTCCTACACACCAGGTTACCACAGAATCATCAGATTCCAGATATCCGTCTTTTCTCTGACCGTTGATCTTCAAAGCCTTCGCAAATTCCTGTGCCACGCTGGGCTTCTCCGCTATGTATAAAGCCTTTGCCATACTATTTATCTGCACTCATCTTTCTAAGCGGCCATGCCAGAAGCACAGCTCCGCCAACTATATTTCCCAGTGTTACGATCACCATGCTTTTAAGCATAGCGCCGACAGACAATCCTGGCACCATACAGAATGCAACTGTAAAAATACCCATATTTGCAATACAATGCTCAAATCCGCTGACAACGAAACCTGAAATACAGATCACGATCATCAGGAACTTGCCTGACTCACTCTTCAGCTTAATGCCGCAGAGAACAGCAAGACAGACGAAGAAATTACAAAGTACCGCACGGAAAAACATCTGTCCTGCCGGAATACTCAGTTTTCCGTTTATAAATCCGGCAAAATAATCTGCTGTACCGGACGCTCCGGCACCTACAAAGATCAGCGCCAGGATCAGGCATCCCACAAAATTGCCGATGTAACTGATTCCCCAGACCTTTCCAACATCTTTCCATGATACGCTCTTGTCATACGCACCAAAAGCCATTACCAGATTGTTACCGGTAAACAGCTCTCCTCCTACCATTGCGATCAGCAGGACCGCAATAGAGAACACGATGGCTCCAAGGAATTTCCCCCATTCCGGGAATGTCTTGGAAAATACATTTCCAACAACGTTACTGTAGATCATCGCCACATCAATAAAAAATCCGGCCATGATCGCCCGCATAAAGTATTTTCCGAAATTGCTGTTCAGTAAGTTTATCTTACCCTTCGCAGCGGTTGACAGTTTCTCTACATCCTCCCTGTTCATAAATAGCACCTCCACATATTTTTAGCAAGCGTGGCACTTTGTTGCTGCTTCTTTGTTCACAGCAACACGCTTTCCGGAAATCTGCTTGTTATATTGTAACACTTTACTAATTATTTAACAATAAAAATGCGAAAATTTTCAAAAATTTCCGTTTTGTTACATACAACAAACAATATCCGTTTTATACCAGAACACGATAGATGCCATCCCAGGCCAGTTCCTTTTTTTTCAGGAAATTTTCTGTTTCCTCCTCTGATTGCTCCACGCATTTCCATGCCAGTCCGCACTGGGCACTGATCTCTGAAGGGATCGGGATCAGCCTTCCCGGAAATTCAGATTTCCTGGCCATTTTTTCCATTTTCATGGCAGCCGTGGTTGTGGAAAATGTCACAACTGTAGTAATTACTTTTCTGCGCATATCTCCTTTGTTCCTTCCATATACGCAAAAACAGGACACCGGAAAAACCGATATCCCGTTTCTGATGATTTTCTTTATTTCCTGTAAAGGATCCAGTTCTTATTTAGCCTGGATATATCCTTTCGCTTTCAGAGTTTCTGCACAGAGAACTGCTCCGCCTGCGGCACCTCTTACTGTGTTATGGGAAAGTCCGATGAACTTGTAATCATAAACAGTATCCTCACGAAGACGTCCTACAGATACTCCCATTCCATTCTCATAGTTTACATCCATCTGTACCTGCGGACGGTTGTCCTCCTCAAGATACTGGATGAACTGCTTCGGAGCGCTTGGAAGCTCAAGCTCCTGCGGAAGTCCCTTAAACTCAACCAGCTTCTGGATCAGCTGCTCTTTGGTAGGTTTCTTGCGGAATTTAACGAATACAGCTGCTGTATGTCCGTTGAGGACCGGAACACGTACACACTGGCATGTGATGACAGGTGTGGTAGCCGGAACGATCACGCCGTCCTCGATCTTGCCCCAGAGTCTTAATGGCTCCTTCTCACTCTTCTCTTCCTCACCACCGATGTACGGAATGATGTTGTGCTCCATCTCCGGCCAGTCCTTGAAGGTTTTTCCTGCTCCGGAAATAGCCTGGTATGTAGTGGCAACTACTTCATACGGCTCGAACTCTTTCCATGCGGTAAGTACCGGAGCGTAGCTCTGGATAGAGCAGTTCGGTTTAACAGCTACAAAGCCGCGTTTTGTTCCGAGACGTTTCTTCTGGAATTCGATAACCTCGAAGTGCTCCGGATTGATTTCCGGAACTACCATCGGAACGTCCGGTGTCCAGCGGTGTGCGCTGTTGTTGGACACAACCGGTGTCTCTGTCTTTGCATATTCTTCCTCGATCGCCTTGATCTCATCCTTAGTCATATCAACTGCGGAAAATACAAAGTCAACAGTAGCTGCAACCTTCTCAACCTCGTGGATATCCATAACAACCAGCTTCTTTACTGCCTCCGGCATCGGAGTATCCATTTTCCATCTGCCGCCTACAGCCTCCTCGTAGGTCTTGCCTGCGCTTCTCGGGCTTGCCGCTACAGTAACCACCTCAAACCACGGGTGATTCTCCAGAAGAGAAATGAATCTCTGACCAACCATTCCAGTTGCACCTAAAATACCGACTTTAAGCTTTTCACTCATAATAAAACTCTCCTCATCTTGTGTCCCTCCATGGCACACATTTGTCTTTTCTGTAAATACTATACCAATTTTTTCTAAAATGCAAGCATTATCTTAATTTTTTTCAAGATATTCTTTATTCTGAGCGATCACCTGCTCCATCACGTCCGGTCCCGGCGCTCCCAGAGTCACACGTTTTTCCACGCAGGTCTTCATACTGATGGCTTCATAGATGTCCTCCTCAAACACAGGACTGATCTCTTTGTACTCGGAAAGCGGAAGCTCATCCAGAGAGATTCCCTTATCCAGACAGAGAAGGACCAGTCTTCCGACGATGCCGTGAGCATCACGGAACGGTACACCGTGGTTAACCAGATAGTCTGCTGCGTCTGTGGCGTTTGTAAAGCCTCTCTTTGCACTTGCCTCCATGTTGGCTTTGTTGAACTGCATAGTGGAAACCATGCCGGTAAACAGGGCGATACAGCCCTTTACAGTGTCGATGGCATCAAAGGTCAGCTCCTTGTCTTCCTGCATATCTTTGTTGTATGCAAGCGGGATTCCCTTCATGGTTGTGAGAATAGATGTCAGCGCTCCATAAACACGGCCTGTTTTTCCACGGACAAGCTCTGCGATATCCGGATTCTTCTTCTGCGGCATGATACTGCTGCCTGTGCTGTATGCGTCATCGATCTCAACGAAACGGTACTCATTGGAATTCCACAGAATGATCTCCTCTGAAAAACGGCTCAGATGCATCATGATCGTAGAAAACGCACTGAGAAGCTCGATGACATAATCTCTGTCAGATACGGAATCCATACTGTTTCTGGTTGGTGCATCAAAGCCGAGAAGCTCTGCAGTATAGGCACGATCCAACGGATAAGTGGTTCCTGCCAGTGCTCCCGCTCCAAGCGGACAGGTATTCATTCTCTTACGGATATCAAAAAGTCTGTCACGGTCTCTGCGGAACATCTCAAAATATGCGCCTACATGGTGTGCCAGAGTTACCGGCTGTGCCTTCTGAAGGTGGGTAAATCCCGGCATGTAGGTGTGAACATTCTCTTCCATGATCTTCTGCAGGGCAAGAAGAAGGTCCTTCAGCTCCTTATCTGTCTCATCGATCTCGTCGCGGACATAAAGCTTCATATCCAGAGCTACCTGGTCATTACGGCTTCTTCCTGTGTGAAGCTTCTTTCCGGCATCTCCGATACGGTCGATCAGGTTTGCCTCCACGAAGCTGTGGATATCCTCATACTCCGCTGTGATCTCCAGCTTGCCTGCTTCCACGTCTGCAAGGATACCGTCCAGTCCTTCTGTGATCTGCTCCTTTTCTTCCTCTGTCAGGATCCCCTGTTTTGCAAGCATGGCAACATGTGCCTTGCTTCCACGGATATCCTGTCTGTAAAATTTTTGATCAAAGGAAATGGATGCGTTAAAATTGTAAACCAGCTTGTCCGTTTCTTTTGTAAAACGGCCTCCCCATAACTGTGCCATATTGATTCTTCCTCACTTTTCTTTTTTGCGGCAGAACTGTCTTCTCCGGACATACACGAGCTCCGTCTCCCGGACGTCTGCACTTTTCTGTGTTAGTGTAACATATTTTTATAAAAATGCAAAGTTTTTCATAATTATACGTTTGCTGTCTTCAGCCGTTGTTACTGTTCACTCGATTCTCAGTAACCAGCCGTTCTCTGTCCATGGCTTCTTTCTTTGAAAATACACAGCCGCAATAATTCTGCCGGTACAGAGCATGCTCATGAGACAGTTCAATAGAACGCTTGTAGCCATTCTTTTTCTTAAAATCCGAAGTCAGATGTGGCACTTTATAGATTTCTGCCAGCTCCTCGCCAATCTCATTGATCTTCTGTGCATTTTTCAGCGGACTGATACTTAAGGTTGTGGTGAAATAATCATATCCGCCCTCCTTCGCCAGTTTTGCCGCCTCTTCCATCCGCAGACGGTAACACCGAAAGCACCTCTCTCCTCCTTCCGGAACATCTTCCAGGCCTTTTGCCATTTCATAAAATTCCTTCGGGTCATACCGGCCCTCCATAAGAGTTACCGGATGGACAAATTCCATCTCCCCGATCAGGCGGCGGATCTCAGCCACGCGGTGTGAATATTCCTCCACCGGTGCGATATTGGGATTATAAAAAAATATCGTGATTTCAAAATACTGCGATAGATATTCCATCACATAGCTGCTGCATGGCGCACAGCAGGCATGCAGAAAAAGTCTGGGGGTTTTCCCTTCTTTCTGGTTTCTTTCAATCAGTTTATCCAGTTCTTTCTGGTAGTTTCTCTTGTTCAATGTTTGTAATTCCTTTCTCTATGACTGTTTTCAGGCAGACATCAAAGTATGCATCTCTGCCATTGGCCTTCTCATGTTTCAGACATATGATAATATTATATCATTATCTACGAAAAGGAGGCAACATCCATGAATCCTGTCCTGAAAGTGCGGGACGTGTGTCTCTCTTATCACACATTGTCCGGTGAGACACCCGCCCTTTCTCATATATCCTTTGATCTGATGCCCGGTGAATTTCTGTCCATTGTAGGACCTTCCGGATGCGGAAAATCCACTCTTCTGAATCTCATTGCCGGCCTGCTCACTCCTGAGCACGGTTCCATTACTCTGGGAGGCCGGCCGGTATCCTCCGGCAGTGCCGCTGTAGGATATATGCTCCAGAAGGATCATCTTCTGGAATGGCGGAGCATCTACAAAAACATCCTTCTCGGCCTGGAGATCCGGAAAGAGCTCACACCTGAAAAGCTGGCACATGCAGAAGCCCTTCTTCAGACCTACGGTCTGGACCGTTTCCGTGATGCCCGCCCTTCCCAGCTTTCCGGCGGTATGCGCCAACGTGCCGCTCTGATCCGGACCCTGGTGCTGGAACCGGAGCTCCTTCTTCTGGACGAACCATTTTCCGCTCTGGATTACCAGACCCGCTTAAATGTCAGTGATGATATCGGAAAAATCCTCAAAAGCTCCGGCAAACCTGCGATCCTGGTCACTCATGACATCTCCGAAGCCATCAGTATGGCCGACCGGGTACTGATCCTTTCTGCACGTCCTGCCACTGTACGAAAGATCATTGATATCGATCTGGATATCAGCGACCGCACTCCCCTCTCCTCCAGAAATGCTCCGGATTTTAAAAAATATTTTAACATCATATGGAAGGAGCTCAATGAAAATGCCTGAAATTTCCAGACAGCAGAAACAATATCTTGCACGGCAGAAAAAAGAAAAAAACATTATCCTGGCTGCGCGGACACTTCTTTTTGTTCTGTTTATGGGACTTTGGGAAATATCCTCTGATCTTGGATGGATCGATTCCTTTATCTTCAGCAGTCCTTCCCTGATCGCAAAGACCTTTCTTTCCATGTGCAGGGATCAGTCCCTGTTTGCACATATTGCCGTGACACTGGCAGAAACTCTTGTCAGTTTCTTTTTTGTTGTGATCCTGGGTGTAGGAACCGCAGTACTTCTCTGGTGCTCCCGACGGATCGCACGGATCCTGGAGCCATGTCTGGTGGTACTGAACAGTCTCCCGAAATCTGCTCTGGCCCCTCTTCTGATCGTATGGCTTGGTGCCAACGAACGTACCATTGTGGTCGCCGGCATGTCTGTAGCCATCTTCGGTTCCGTTATCAATCTGTACTCCGGCTTCTGCCAGGCAGATCCGGAAAAGCTGAAGCTGATCGAAACTCTGGGGGGACACAAAAAGGAAAAGCTTCTGAAGATCGTCCTGCCCTCCTCCGTTCCTCTTATCCTGAGTGTGATGAAGGTCAACATCGGGCTTTGCTTGGTAGGCGTGATCATCGGAGAATTTATCGGTGCCCGAAAAGGCCTGGGATACCTGATCATTTACGGAAGCCAGACATTCAGACTTACATGGGTCCTGATGTCCATTGTGATCCTCTGCATCATTGCCATGCTGCTGTATTTTGCACTTTATCTTATTGAAAAACAGGTCCGGAAACATTAGCTGTAAAAAGGGCGTGTAAAAATGATCTCTCATTTTTTACACGCCTCTTTTGCTCTTATAACCTTTGTTTCAAAGTTTTCCCACGGCAAAGGCCGTGCATAATAAAAGCCCTGGATCTCATCGCAGCTCAGGCTTCGCAGGATCTCCACCTGTTTTGCTTTCTCCACGCCCTCGGCAAGAACCTTCATTCCAAGGCTATGTGCCAGCGAAATGGTATGACGGATCACCTGCTGCCCACGAAAATTCTCTATGTAATCGATCAGACTTTTATCCAGCTTCAGAGTATCGAATGGCAGCTGGTTCAGGCTTGTCATAGATGAATAGCCGGAGCCAAAATCATCCATATGCAGCTCGAATCCTGCATCCACCATCTTCTCTATGAGCTTACTGATCCGATCATTATACAACGCAGCAGTTTCTGTCAATTCAATGGGAACAGAAGAAAACGGAATGCCATTTTCTTCCACGATCTTCACATAACGACAGATCATATTATCGTAATGGATACTGGCACGTGACAGATTCACCGAAATCGGAAGTATCTTTTTCCCTGATCTTATACGTTCCCCCTGGATGCTGCATACCTTTCGGAAAACATATTCATCAAGGCGTACGATCAGACCATCCTTCTCAAAAAGAGGGATAAATTCTCCCGGCGAAACCATAGTTCCTTCCGCTCTCTTCCAGCGCACCAGTGCCTCCGCCCCAACGATCTCTTCTGTCTCCACACTGTATTTCGGCTGCAGGTAGACTACGAATTCTTCATTGCGTATAGCCTCCACGAAAGCATTCTCCATCTGTCCGTTACGGATATGCCTCTGTCTCATCTCATCATCATAAAAAGCGATCTGGTGCTCATAGTCATCCCGGATACTCTTCATGGCCAGAAAAGCCCTGTCACAGATCAGGGTAAAAGGCAGTGTCTTATCCACATTCTCATAGACCCCATAGTTGACCACCAGATTAGGAATCGGCGCTCCGCTCTCGACCCTGTGGATAAATTTCTCCATATCTGTCATACGGATCTCTTTCTTTCCATATATGATGGCTACAAACTGGTCTCCTCCATATCTGCCCACCGTCCCGTAGCGAACCTGATTTCTATACGTATCTCCCAGATAGGTAAGAACCTGATCACCGGTCTTCTCTCCATAGGTTCCGTTGATCCATTTAAAGTTCTTTATATCTGCCACCACCACATGAAAATCCTGATTCGTATTAAAGCGCATCAGCGTCTTTGCATGATGGAAAAAGGCCTGTCTGATATAAAGCCCTGTAAGATCATCATATTCCAGAGCTGAGAGTACCATCACGGACTCTCTCAGCTTGATCACATTGTTGATCTTACTTTTTAATATACGGACATTATACGGTTTCCGTACGAAATCCACTGCTCCCAGTTCCAGACATCGCACCTCATCCTCCAACCGGTTACTTCCGGTTATGATGATCACAGGCACAGAGGTCAGCATCACATCATCACGGATCAGCTCCAGAAACTGAAATTCATCACATACCGGCACACTCATATCAAGAAGAATTGCAGAAAGGGTTTTGTAATTCTCAGACAGACGCTTCATCCCCTCTGCTTCATTCATCGCAGAGATAACCTCAAAACTGCCCTCCAGATGTTCTGTAAGCGCTTTCCGATCCGTCTCGTCATTCACTACAATAAGAAGTTTTCTTCCGGATGCTGTTCCTCCTGGTTCCAGTATGGCCTCCATCTCACTGTACCGTACATCCATATCCTCATTGGCAAAAGCAAACACCACGGTCTGAAAATCCTCAGCCGTTCCTACCCTGGCACATTTCACATAGAAATATTCAATCCTCCCGTTGCTTCGGCGTACACGATAATGTACCATCAACTGGGGAATCCTTGTAAGACGTTGGCATATCTTCTCAAAATCCATCATCTGATGCATCCGGATCCTGTCCTCTGCCGCAACACTGCTCTCAATATAAATATCCATGATCTTCTCATAGGATTCATCCCTGCGAAGTCCCTCCTCCCCATAAGCTCCACTCTGCCCCTGGAAGCGGCATACCTGGACCTTATGAGTCTCTCTGTCAACAGAGTAGATATTGATAAAATTTTTTCCGAGAACATTAATGATCCCCATAAGAATCGGATTCTCCATCATTCCGCTGCTGATCTCATCATTCGTCTCTGTATCCGAAAAAACAAGGGCATGTCCTGTCCCGCCGGATTCCAGCGGAATCTCCACAGCATCAACCGAACGCAGGATATTCCGTCCCGGTTCCAGATAATTCTTCGGACCTTTGATCCCGTTAACGACCGGACAGATCTCACAGGGAGTTTCTCTGTTTCTCAGACAGTGATAGCATTTCTCGCCCCTCTTCAGCTGCGGATAGATCTCACGTGCTGCCAGGTTATAGCTGATAATCTTATAATCCTCATCTATGACATACATTCCCGATGCATTTTTCCCCACGAGCATCACCTCCGGATTCGTAAATTTCTCATAGATCCTTCGTGACAGTTACTGTCTCAAAATCCTTAAATATTCCTTCATTATATACGATTTTTCTGATAACTGCAATTATCTTTCGTATTATTTATTTTTCATATTGGTTTTATTATATTTCGGTTATCAGCGCATCTGAAAAGATTTCCCCCTGAGCGGAACCCCGGCAAGCTCCGCAAGCCTTTTGATCCCGGAATCTGCTATGGATACCGCACTCTCCACATGATTGAAATCTGTGGCACTGTAATCAAACAGGATATTTCCCTGTGCTTCAAACTCCTCGTCCCGTTCCCAGAAAAAGAATCTCATAGGCATACAGTCAAAGGCCCTGATCTCATATCCCACATCACCCTGGGGCAGTTCCCTGCCGTCAAGCTTCTGAAACGCCTCCCTCAATTCCTTTTCATGGCCGGAAAATGTAGCACTGAACACATCCGTCTCTCCGATCTGATACGCCGGCGCAAATGGTCTTGCATTCCTGAGATCTGCAAAAGGGACCCACTTATCCATAATAAAAGCCCCCTCTTTCGCATACCCCAGAAGCGTATAAATATTCAGCATCTCCGTAGTATCCGGTTCTCTCTGTCCATCCAGGCTCCGGATACTGCCGTCTTCCAGACTCACCCCATATCTTCTTCCGAAATGAATGATCGTGAGAAACCCGTTTTCTTCCTTCAGTTCCGGCACCCGTTTATGCAGATCTGCCTGATCCATCTTCAAAAAGCGTTGTGCCCACTCTTCACATAGTTTTACATAATTGGAAATTCTTTCTTCTTTCATCCTGTCTTCTCCCTGTCTGATATCAATATCCTTTCTCCGCTGTATTCCGGACTTTTTTTACAGAATACACTGCTTTCACATTTTCCGCAAGAATCTTCGCCGATGTATCCGAAATCCGGCTATTTTCAGTGTTACTGTTTTTTCAGCATCCCGGAACCTTCTTAAGCGTTTCTTTTTTTCGACAGATCATCCATCAATTTTCCCAAATCCGTCTAATTTCCCAATATAAAAATAACGTTTTTTTGCACAAAAAACTGGATTTTCTTTTTTAAAAGGTGTATAATATTAACAAAGTTTATTGTTTTTATGGTTAAAGACACCTGGCAGTAAACAAGAAATGAAAGTGAGGATTCGCCATGAAACAAAACAGTATGTTAGCAATGATCCTGGCCGGTGGAAGAGGAAGTCGTCTTCACGAGTTGACGAATAAAGTTGCCAAGCCAGCCGTTGGTTATGGCGGTAAATACCGTATCGTGGATTTTCCGCTCAGTAACTGTGCCAACAGCGGCATTGATGTCGTAGGTGTACTGACACAGTATGAATCAGTTTTACTGAACAGCTATGTAGCAGCCGGTGGCCGCTGGGGCCTTGATGCCAAGGACAGCGGAGTTTATGTACTTCCTCCACGTGAGAAGGCTGATGCCGGTCTGGATGTATACCGTGGAACAGCTGATGCGATCTCTCAGAATATTGATTTCATCGACTCACAGAACCCGGAATACCTTC
Source organism: Blautia sp. SF-50 (assembly GCF_900101315.1). Lineage (NCBI taxonomy): Bacteria > Bacillati > Bacillota > Clostridia > Lachnospirales > Lachnospiraceae > Blautia > Blautia sp. SF-50. Next base: position 28,543 of record NZ_FMUW01000003.1, on the reverse strand, counting down.
TGATCCTTTCCGGTGACCACATCTATAAGATGAATTATGCAAAGATGCTTGATGACCATATCCAGCATAAGGCAGATGCGACTATTGCAGTTATCGAGGTTCCCATGAAGGAAGCCAGCCGTTTCGGTATCATGAACACCGGTGAAGATGACCGCATCGTGGAATTTGAAGAGAAACCGGAACACCCGAAGAGCAATCTTGCCTCCATGGGTATCTACATATTCAACTGGAAGCTTCTGCGCAAGCTCCTGCTGGCAGATATCAAAAATCCGGATTCCAATCACGATTTCGGTAAAGACATCATCCCTACACTCCTTGCACAGGACAAGGCACTCTACGCCTACAAGTTCAAAGGCTACTGGAAGGATGTAGGAACCATCGATTCCCTCTGGGAAGCAAACATGGATCTTCTCAGTCCTAACAGTGAACTGGATCTTAACGATCCTACCTGGAAAATCTACACTGAGGATGCTACCTCTCTTCCACAGTATATCTGTGATACAGCTGTGATCAACACTGCTTTCATTACTCAGGGCTGTGTTGTAGAAGGTGAGATCACCAACTCCGTACTTTTCACAGGCGTCAAGGTCGGTCCTGGTGCCAAGATCATCGACAGTGTCCTGATGCCGGGTGTTGTTGTTGAAGCAGGTGCCGTTGTCCAGCGTGCTCTCGTTGCAGACGGAGTCGTGATCGGTGCCAATGCTCGTGTCGGTTCCAAGGACAGTGAGCACATCGAACTTGTATCAAAACGTGTAAAGGGGGCTGAGTAATATGTTTAAAGCATTTGGAATCGTGAATTCCTCAGAAAGAAATATCCATGTGGAGGGGCTTCAGGACTACCGTGCGATCGGCGCCTTTTCATTTCTCGGAAGATATCGTGTCATCGACTTCCCAATCTCAAATATGACCAACAGCGGAATTGAGTACATTCAGGTCTATGTAAAGAACAAACCCCGTTCTCTTGTAGAACATCTCGGAACCGGACGTCACTACAACATCAACTCCAAGAGCGGTAATCTCCAACTCCTCTTTTCAGAGCATTCCGGAGTCAACGATATCTATAACACCGATATCGACAACTACTACTCCAATCTGGAGTGCATCGAAGCAGTTCATTATCCGTATGTTGTTATCGCTCCGAATTACATGATCTACACCACCGACTATTCCAAGCTGATCGATGCCCATATCGAATCCGGTGCAGATGTGACCATGCTTTATCATTCCGTTGATAATGCCAAGGAGAACTATCTGAACTGCCACATCCTGAACCTGAACCGTCAGAAGGGTGTTCTCTCCATTGAGCACAACCACGGCAATGCAAAGAACCGCAACATTTTCATGGATACCTACGTAATGAGCAAGGAGCTTTTCATCAGCCTCATCCATAAGGCAAAAGAGATCTCCTCTCTTTATACCCTTGCAGACGTGATCAATGCCGGCTGCAGAGACGGTGAGCTGGATGTACGTGGTGTATCCCATCGCGGATATTTTGCATCGATCACTGATTTCAAGAGCTATCACGATGCAAATATGGATCTGATCGACTACAAAACTGCAACGGATCTTTTCCATGATAACTGGCCAATCTATACACGCACCAATAACTCCTGCCCGACTCATTATTTTGACACAGCCAATGTTTCCAACTCCGTTATCTCCAACGGCTCCATGATCGAGGGAACTGTAGAGAATTCCATTGTCGGACGTGGCTGTACCATCAAAAAGGGCGCTGTTATCAAGAACTGTGTCGTTCTTGCAGACTGCACCATCGGTGAGAATGTCCATATCGAAAATCTGGTGGTAGACAAGCATGCCAAGATCACGCATGCCAAGGAGCTCATCCGTCCTGCGGATGAGCCTGGCTACATCAAACGTAACGATACACTGTAATATTCATATATAATAAGGCCTCCGGTTCCTGTGTTACGAACCGGAGGCCTTATTTATCTCTGTACTCAGCTAAGCATATGGATCCATCATTTCAGAACAGACTGGATCCATTTCAACGCATTCTCTTTATTCTTCACATTACCCGGAAGGCAGATGCACACCGGATCATATCTCAGGCCAAATTCCTGAGCAACACTACTACTGCCGTCAAGCTCCAGATGCTGATCATCCACAGCGCCCAGAGACTCAAACACCTCATCTCCAAACGTTTCCCTGAGATTTGCATACATTCCGCTATCTTTCTCATGTTCATAGAGTTCCTTCGGCATGATCAGGACATCAACGGTAGCACTCTGGATTTCCGTCACATATGCGATCCTGGCATAGTAATCAAAATCCTCTCCTGTCTCGTCCGTCATCAGATTCTGCGCCACACTGACTTCTGCATATTTATCCTCTGTTCCCAGTGTCTTCAAAACATCCTCTTCCACCTTCTCAGAGTCATAATTCCCTGCATTCACCACCGCAATGGAAAGCACCGTCTTCATCTGTGCGTGACGATAAATATTCACTCCCAGACAGACTCCGCCAATGGCAAGAAGCACGCACAGCATATGTATCTTATAATACATCCAGATATACTGAATCTTCTTACCTGTTCCCATTCCCTTCAGTTTCTCTCTTTCGATCCGGCGGCGTTCCTTCTTCGTCAGATCAGTTTCGTTGGGCATCTCCGGATTCAGTACACTCTCATCGTGTCCGTCACTGCCGGCCTCCGCTCTGTTTTGTAAATCCATAAAAATCTCCTTTTTCTTTCATGTCTCAGTATTTCTTACCCTGAAGCGGGATATTCCAGTCGCTTTCCCCTCATCCTCCGGGTGGGTGCTGTGACTTATCAATAAAGGATATTTTAGCATATTTTGGTACAAAATCACAGCGCATAAATATGAAAATACCATAAACTCTTCTATTTCCGGCAGATCTTCATTCCATATCCATACATTACCGCCACAGCAGTCACAAGAACACAGACCATCACCGGTCTCATCCACAGATATAAAAGATTTTTCTCAATTCCAGCTACCACAGCCACATCCTTCAGGATATCAGCCACGCAGAGATGGAACAGATAAATAAAAAACGCATATTTCTGACCGATGGCTGCCGGAAGCTCGGGCACTTTCCGATTCTTTCCCATGATCGCAATGAGAAAAAGACCAACAGCCATAGATACTGACCCCAGAAACAATTCCAGTTTGCCAAAATACCGGTATTCCAGCAGACTTGCGATCCCGCCGCCAGCTGCCATGCCATACAAAAGAAGCACTTTTTTTCCGGCAAACCAGGCTTCCAGCTTTTCCTGATGTCTGTGTATCAGATGTCCCAACATAAAAAACGGAAATCCGGTAAACAGATAGTTTCGAAACTGCATAACACGGAAATGCTTTTCCGGGAACAGGAAGGTCGAAAATTCCTCCATTCCGAAATGGATCAGAAGAAGCACCGGTATCAGAACATATACCTGCTTACAAATCCGGAATCTTGCTGCCAGGGCAAAAAGAAGATAACAATAGAGCAGTGCCGGGAGAAACCACAGATGCCATTTCACCTGAGAGCTGTTATTATATAGAAGAAACTGGCGGATATGTTCCCCCGAAACCAGGGCTTCCAGCCATTCCTTCTGGCTTGCTCCGTCGATGTGGTTCTGGATCAGCTCCCACAGACAGCAGACCGGAAATGCCACAAGCATCAGCTTCAGAACATGCCGGATCTTTTTTCCGGTTCTTATAAATTCCGTATCATCGCCACGGAAACAAAAATATCCGGATACCATAAAAAACACAGGTACTGCAAATCTGGCAAGTACATTGGCTATAATTCCGGCATTTCCCGGAAAATGGACGTGAAGAAGCACAACTGCATAAGCACAGATTGCCTTTACCATATCCAGAGTACGGTTTCGCATAAAAATTACTCCTTTTTATATCGAACGCTTATCCCGGAAATATGATTCCGGGGTTCCCTTTTTTTCGAAACGATATACTAACAAACCAGCAGAATTTTGTCAATGCTGTTTTTCTCCTGTACGGTTTGCTCTTATACGTTTTACTCTTGTACGGCTTCCGGATCTGAATTATAATTCTTTTATGACTTCTATGACAGGATGTTTGTTATTTCCTCAGAAAGGATTCTATTTTTTATGAAAAAAGACGGCTACTATTCTTCCGGCGAATTTGCACGCATGGCACACGTAACTCTGCGTACTGTCCGCTATTATGATAAACAGGATATCCTGAAACCCTCTCTCGTCACCGAATCCGGCGCACGTTTTTATACAGATGAGGATTTTGCAAGGCTTCAGCAGATCCTCCTTCTGAAATACCTGGGCTTTTCCCTGGATGACATCCGTGAAATGACCATCGGTGATTCCGATTATCATTTCATGCTGAATTCTCTGAATATCCAGCTTCGTCTGGTCCGTGACCGGATCGAACAGATGCAGCTGGTGGAAAAAGCGATCCAGGATACCGCACAGATGATAAAGGAACAGCACACCATTGACTGGAGCCAGATGCTGAACCTGATCCACCTGACCGGCATGGAAAAAAGCCTCAAGAATCAGTATCAGAATGCCACCAACATTTCCTCCAGGATCAACCTCCACAGCCTGTACTCCCAGAACAAACAGGGATGGTTTCCCTGGATCTTTGAGCAATGCCGGATCTCACCCGGTCTTCGTATTCTGGAGCTGGGCTGCGGGGACGGAACGTTATGGACCGACAATCTTTCCCTTCTGCCGGAGGATATCTCCATCACACTTTCCGATATTTCCAGCGGTATGCTCCGCGATGCCAGACGAGCCATCGGTTCCTCGGATACCCGGTTTGCATTCCGGGCCTTTGACTGCAGAAAAATCCCCTGCAAGGACGAAAGCTTTGATCTGGTGATCGCCAATCACGTGCTTTTTTACTGCGATGATATTCCTTCCGTCCTGAAGGAAGTCCGCCGTGTCCTCGCTCCCGGCGGAAGATTTCTCTGCAGTGCTTACGGAAAGGCACATATGCAGGAGGTCAGCCAGCTGGTGCAGGATTTTGATGAACGGATCGTGCTTTCCGCAGACCGGCTTTATGAACGGTTCGGACGTGAAAACGGTCAGAGTATCCTAGCGCCTTTTTTCCCAAAGGCTCAGTGGCTTTCTTATGAAGACTGCCTTCTGGTCCAGGATGCGGAGCCGCTGATCTCCTACGTCCTCTCCTGCCACGGCAACCAGAATCAGTATATATTGGACCGTTACAAGGAATTCCGGGCCTACACCGCCAGAAAAACTGCCAAAGGATTCCGCATTACCAAAGATGCCGGCGTATTTCTTTGTGAAAAATAGCCAAAAATAAAAAATATGAAAAAAGCTCTTGAAGGTGACCTTGCGTCACCTTTTATAATACAGTTACAGTAACAAAGTTATGTGCAGGCACGACTTATGCTGCACATCATCACGCAAAGGAGAAAACATATGAAAGGAATTATTTTAGCCGGAGGCTCCGGAACACGTCTTTACCCACTTACCATGGTGACCTCCAAACAGCTTCTGCCGATCTTTGACAAACCGATGATCTACTATCCTATGTCTGTTCTTATGAACGCAGGCATCCGTGATATCCTGATCATCTCCACCCCGCAGGATACCCCGAGATTTGAGGAGCTTCTCGGTGACGGCCATCAGTTCGGTGTCAACCTTACCTATGCTGTACAGCCAAGCCCGGACGGACTTGCTCAGGCATTTATCATCGGCGAGGAATTCATCGGCAACGACACCGTATGTATGGTCCTTGGTGACAACATTTTCGCAGGACATGGCCTCAAAAAGCGCCTGAAAGCTGCTGTAGACAACGCAGAAACAGGCAAAGGTGCCACTGTTTTCGGATACTATGTAGATGATCCGGAGCGTTTCGGCATCGTGGAATTCGACCAGAACGGAAAAGCGGTTTCCATTGAAGAGAAACCGGAAAAGCCCAAAAGCAACTACTGTGTAACCGGTCTCTACTTCTACGACAACAAGGTTGTAGAGTACGCAAAAAATCTGAAGCCAAGCGCAAGAGGCGAGCTTGAGATCACAGACCTGAACCGTATCTACCTTGAGAAAGGACAGCTGAACGTTGAGCTTCTGGGCCAGGGCTTCACATGGCTGGATACCGGTACACATGAAAGCCTTGTAGAGGCAACCAACTTCGTAAAAACCATGGAGCAGCATCAGCACCGCAAGATCGCATGCCTTGAGGAGATTGCTTACTTAAACGGCTGGATCACAAAGGAGGACGTGCTCAAGGTTTACGAAATCCTTAAGAAAAACCAGTATGGCCAGTATCTCAAGGATGTTCTGGATGGAAAATATCTGGACGCGCTTCACTAAGCCGATCTGATTTTCCGACACTGAATTTACCTGCGGACTCCGTTTCGACGGAATCCGCATAAGATCAATCATTTATTATAAAGGAGATTTTTTATGACAATCATCGTTACCGGCGGCGCCGGATTTATCGGAAGCAACTTTATTTTTCATATGATGGAGGCTCATCCGGATTACCGTATCGTATGCCTGGACTGCCTGACCTATGCCGGAAACCTTTCCACTCTTGCACCGGTCATGGACAAACCGAACTTCCGCTTTGTAAAGGAAAGCATCACAGACCGTGACGCTGTTTACAAGCTTTTCGAGGAGGAGCATCCGGACATCGTGGTAAACTTCGCAGCTGAGAGCCACGTAGACCGTTCCATCGAAAACCCGGAGGTATTCCTTGACACCAACATCAAGGGTACTGCTGTTCTCATGGATGCCTGCCGTAAATACGGAATCCAGCGTTATCATCAGGTTTCCACAGACGAGGTTTACGGAGATCTTCCGCTTGACAGACCGGACCTCTTCTTCACAGAGGAAACTCCGATCCATACAAGCAGCCCGTACAGCTCCTCCAAAGCAGGTGCTGACCTTCTTGTTCTCGCATACCACAGAACCTACGGCCTGCCTGTGACCATCAGCCGCTGCTCCAACAACTACGGCCCGTATCACTTCCCGGAAAAGCTGATCCCGCTGATGATCGCCAACGCTCTGAACGACAAACCACTCCCGGTTTACGGAAAGGGCGAAAATGTCCGCGACTGGCTCTATGTTGAGGATCACTGCCGTGCCATCGACCTGATCATCCACAAAGGACGTGTAGGCGAGGTTTACAATGTAGGCGGACATAACGAGATGAAAAACATCGATATCGTAAAACTGATCTGCAAGGAGCTTGGCAAACCGGAAAGCCTGATCACACATGTAGCAGACCGTAAAGGCCATGACATGCGCTACGCTATCGACCCGACCAAGATCCACAACGAGCTTGGATGGCTTCCTGAAACAAAATTCGCAGATGGAATCAAAAAGACCATCAAATGGTACCTTGACAACAAGGAATGGTGGGAAACCATCATCTCCGGTGAGTATCAGAACTACTACGAAAAAATGTATGGAAACCGCGAGGAGGTTAAAGCATGAGATTTTTCGTAACAGGTGTTGGCGGCCAGCTTGGCCATGACGTAATGAATGAACTGTCCGGCCGTGGACATGAAGGCGTAGGAAGTGACATTGCTCCTTCCTACAGCGGCATCGCTGATGGTACTCCTGTTACCACCATGCCTTATGTGCAGCTTGATATCACAGATAAAGAAGCGGTAGCAAAAACCATCCGTGAGGTAAAGCCTGATGCAGTGGTACACTGTGCCGCATGGACAGCCGTAGACGCTGCAGAGGACGAGGAAAACCGTGAAAAGGTACGTCTTGTCAATGTTGTAGGAACACAGAACATTGCGGACATCTGCAAGGAGCTTGGCATCAAGATGATGTATATTTCCACAGACTACGTTTTTGACGGCCAGGGAACCACACCATGGGATCCGGACTGCAAGGACTACGCTCCACAGAACGTATACGGTCAGACCAAGCTTGACGGTGAACTGGCAGTATCCGGCACTGTAGATAAATTCTTTATCGTACGTATTGCATGGGTATTCGGCAAAAACGGCAAGAACTTTATCCGTACCATGGTAAATCTGGGAAAAACCCATGACAAGCTTACCGTAGTCAGTGACCAGATCGGAACTCCGACCTATACCTACGACCTTGCCCGTCTTCTGGTAGACATGGTCGAGACAGAGAAATACGGCTACTATCACGCAACCAACGAAGGCGGCTTCATCAGCTGGTATGATTTCACTAAAGAGATCTTCCGCCAGGCTGCTGCCCTCGGCCACAAGGAATACGAAAAAGTAGAGGTATCTCCTGTCACAACTGCAGAGTACGGCGTTTCCAAGGCTGTACGTCCATTCAACAGCCGCCTGGATAAATCCAAGCTTGTAAAAAACGGCTTTCAGCCACTTCCAACATGGCAGGATGCCCTGGAAAGATATCTGAAAGAGATCCTGTAAAAAAAAATCCATCGGTGATCGCCGGTGGATTTTTTTTCGTTCTGTTTCTCATGAAAAAACAGCCGGTGGAAAGCTTTACGCTTCCCCGGCTGTTCTTATGCTAAAATTTAATAATTTTATCTTACTGCTGTGCAACAGTTCCGTCTGCACTCTGGGCATCTGCTGTGCCATCCTGTGTGGCAGCTGCAGTCTCACCCTGCGCTTCTGCTGTACTTCCCTCTGCAGCTGCCTGTGCATCATTATCCGTAGCTGCTGCCGCTGATGTTGCACTGTCTGCCTCCTCCTGGGAAACAGTCTCTCCGTCACGAACCTTCTTCATCATGGCCTCCGCCTTCTGAACGGTAGACTCATCCGGAATCATAACGTAAGCCTTCTGGCTCATAGAATACGGCTTCTGTGTGTCACCGGTACCATTTACACTGTAGCTTACGATGTTCCAGTCACCGCCGTTGTTCAGCTGCTGCTGGAGCAGTCTGGCGATCTCCTCGTAGGAGATATTGGTCTCAAAGCATCCCTGGATGCTGGAAAGAACAGAAGAATAATTCTTCAGAAGCTCCGGTGAAAGAGCCTTGTTGATCACACCCTTGATCACTGCCATCTGGTTCTTGCCACGCTGACGGTCGCCCTCTTTAAAGGCATAACGCTCACGGCTGAATACCAGAGCCTGCTCACCGTTCAGGTAGTTCTCTCCCTGATTGAAGTGATATCCTGTCTCATTCTTGGAATCAAAGTCATAGTCAGAATAAACAGTAACTCCGCCAAGCGAATTGATCAGCTGCTCAAATCCCGCAAAGTTGATACGGAAATAATAGTTGATATCCTCATTATAAAGCATTCCCAGAGTATCCATACATACATTGATACCATAGATACCTGCATGTGTCAGCTTATCTCTCTGTCCGCCTGAAATAGAAAGCGGTACAAAATAATCACGAGGTGTGGAAACCAGAAGCACCTGTCTGGTAGCTGTATTTACCGTAGCAATGATATTGGAATCGCTGCGGCTCTTTGCAACAAGACCGCTGCGGCTGTCGATACCACTGATAAAGATGGTATATACAGAACCGTCATTGGTACTCTCTTCAGCCTTCGCCTCTGTCTCCTGGGGCTCAATGGTCGTCTCCACCTTCTTCACGGTCAGCTCTTTGATCCTGGAAGAAATATCAGAATATCCATCCATCTCTTCAATAACGCTTAAATATGCGCTGTTCAGCACGATTGCACCTGTCTGTCCGTTCAGAAGACCGTCAACCAACTCTGTAAGTCCTGCATACTCCTGGACCTGCACAGTCTTGCCTGTCTCGGAATCCACTTCCTGAATAGCCTTGTCCGAATTGGCTCTGTCAAGATCTGTCAGCACACCATACACATAATCTGCTGTAGCCTCTATGGAATCTGCAGAATCATCTGCACGGACATAAATGCCGACCTCCGTAACCTCTGTGTTCACACCGGAAATCCCTGCCAGTGTGGAATGTGTCTTATAAACATACATACTTCCGAGAATGAATACTGCTGCAAAAACTGCTGCCAGGATCACTCCCACTACAAATCTTATCTTACCATCCGTACTCCATACAAGCGCTCCGACGATCACGATCAGGACCAGCATTACCAGTCCGATCACTGCAATGAACTTCGTCGGGATCACCTTCATATTCAGAAGCATGACCGCAAATACGATTGCTGTGATCAGAACCACAAGCGTCACGATCAGCCCTGGGATATGTTTTCCCATTTTTCTCATATGCAATCCTCCATTTTTGATGGTACAGAGAATATTACATATGGACACTCTCTGTACAGATTCAAATATCCTAATCATTTTACGCTTTTTTACTGATAAAAGCAAGAAATATCGTAAATCGCCAAATGCAAAAACAGTTCCGTGATATCATGATCCTTTTATGCTCTCACGATGTCACGGAACTGCCTCTAAAATGTTCCTTCCATGAAACAGATATCCTTATTCCACGGTAACACTCTTGGCAAGATTTCTCGGCTTATCCACATCCAGACCTTTATTTACACTGACATAGTAACCCAGAAGCTGCAGCGGGATCACTGCCAGAGAAGTTGCAAAATGCGGATCTGTTTTCGGGATATAAACCGTAAAATCTGCAGTATCCTCGATATTATAATTTCCAAACGTAGTAAGCCCCATCAGATACGCCCCACGACTTCTGCACTCCACCATGTTGCTGACTGTTTTCTCATAAAGCTCCGGCTGTGTCAGGACACCGATCACAAGAGTGCCGTCCTCGATCAGGGAAATGGTGCCATGCTTCAGCTCGCCAGCCGCATACGCCTCAGAATGAATGTAGCTGATCTCCTTCATCTTAAGGCTGCCCTCAAGGCTGATGGCATAATCGATCCCTCTTCCGATAAAAAAGATATCCTTTGCATTGGCCTGCTTGGAGGCAAACCACTGAAGCCTTTCCTTATCCTCGATGATCCTGCCGATCTTGTCCGGAAGTGTCTTCAGTTCCTTAATGTAGGACTCACACTGCTCCTCTGAGATCTTTCCGCGGACCAGTGCCATCTGCAATGCCAGCACATAGGAAGCGATCAGCTGTGTACTGTACGCCTTGGTGGTAGCGACCGAGATCTCCGGTCCTGCAAGTGTGTAGAATACATGATCCGCCTCTCTTGCAATGGAAGAGCCGACCACATTGACAATAGCCAGCGTGCGGATCCCCTTCTCCTTACATTCCCGAAGTGCAGCCAGACTGTCCGCAGTCTCACCGGACTGACTGATGATCACTGCCAGGCCATCAGGATCCAGAAGCGGCTTCCGGTAACGGAACTCCGAAGCAAGCTCCACACGCACCGGAAGACCTGCAAGATCCTCGATCACATACTGTGCAGCCATTCCCACATGGTAAGCAGAGCCGCAGGCCACGATATAAACCTGGCTGATGCTGCGGATCCTCTCATCATCCAGACCGATCTCTGTCAGATCCAGCTTGTCCTCCCGGATAACGGAATTCAGTGTATCTGCGACTGCCTTCGGCTGCTCATGGATCTCCTTCATCATGAAATGCTCAAAACCGGCTTTCTCCGCCGCCTCTGCATCCCACTCAATGATCTTAGGCTCCTTCTCGATCTCCTCACCATCCAGATTGTAAAAAGTGATCTCACCCGGTTTTACACATGCCAGCTCCAGATTTCCGATATAATAAACATTTCTTGTATACTTCAGGATCGCAGGAACATCCGATGCGATATAGGATTCTCCATTCTCCACACCCAGGATCATAGGGCTGTCTTTTCTCGCTACAAAGATCTCTTCCGGATAATCACGGAACATCATTGCCAGCGCATAGGAACCACGGATACGCACCATGGCATGACGCACTGCCTCAACCGGAGATCCGCCGTATTTCTGGTAGTAATAATCCACCAGCTTCACAGCAACCTCCGTATCTGTGGAAGAATAAAAAGAATATCCCCTGCGGAGAAGCTTCTCCTTCAGCTCCTGGTAATTCTCGATAATACCGTTATGCACAGCTGCCACATTTCCGTTATCACTGACATGAGGATGGGCATTGACCTCTGATGGTTCTCCGTGAGTTGCCCAGCGGGTATGACCGATCCCGCACATACCCGGAACAGATTCACCTGCGTTTGTTTTCTCTAGAAGGACCTTCAGACGGCCCTTCGCCTTAATGATCTCAATATCCTTTTCCCCGTCACGCACTGCGATGCCGGCGGAATCATATCCTCTGTATTCCAGTTTGGAAAGCCCGTCCAGAAGGATGGGTGCTGCCTGATGCCTGCCTGTAAAACCTACAATTCCACACATGATTTTTTTCTCCTCTTATTGCATTTTTATATTCTTCTGACTGCTCCGTTCTTCAGACACCTGCGGTCTGCATCCAGGACATCACTCTGCCACATGCCCCTTCTTACGGACGATCTCAACCACCTGGTCCACATATTTTCTGCAAAGCTCCTCACTCTCTGCCTCAACCATAACACGAAGCAGAGGTTCTGTGCCGGATTCTCTCACCAGGATCCTTCCGGTGTCTCCAAGCGCCTCAGCCACACTCTCTACTGCTGCCTGCACATCCACATCTGCCTGCGCTGCTGCCTTGTCATGGACACGCACGTTCTCAAGAACCTGGGGATAGATCGCCAGATCAGCAGTAAGCTCACTGAGCTTTTTCTTCCTTGCCATTATAACTTCCATCATCTTCAGACTTGTAAGGATGCCATCCCCAGTAGATGCATACTTGGAAAAAATAATGTGCCCGGACTGCTCACCACCAATACGGCAGCCATTCTGCATCATATATTCATAAACATATTTATCCCCTACTGCAGTCTTCGCATACTCGATATCAAGAGCATCAAAAGCCTTGTAAAGGCCAAAATTGGACATTACCGTAGTTACAACCGTATTGGTGAGAAGCTTTCCGCGCTCCTTCATATAACGGCCGTACACATAAAGGATCGCATCCCCGCTGACCACATTTCCCTTCTCATCCACACAGAGACAACGGTCCGCATCTCCGTCGTAGGCAAAGCCAACATCCAGCCCCTTCTCCACTACAAGCTTCTGGAGACCCTCGATATGGGTGGAACCGGCATTGTTATTGATATTGGTACCATCCGGCTCAGCATTGATCACATAAGTCTTCGCTCCCAGCGCATCAAAAACCGCCTTTGCGATATTCCATGCACTTCCGTTGGCACAGTCCAGTCCAATCCTCATTCCCTTAAAGGAATATACTCCCAGGGAGATCAGATATCCTATGTAACGGTTCCGGCCTGCCGAATAATCCACCGTCCTGCCGATCTCACCGCCCTTTGTAAAAGGAATCTCATGCCATTTCTCTCCGAACAGCTGAAGACGGTCATCCAGATAATCCTCCACCAGAGCGATGATCTCCTCCTCCATCTTTTCACCCTGGCCGTTGATCAGCTTGATCCCGTTATCATAATAAGGATTATGGCTGGCAGAGATCATAATACCGCAGTCAAAGCCATCGGTACGGGCAACATAAGCCACAGACGGCGTTGTTGTCACGTGGAGAAGATAAGCATCCGCTCCGGACGCCACCAGTCCTCCAACCAGCGAATACTCAAACATATAGCTGGAACGTCGGGTATCCTTGCCGATCACGATCCTGGCCGCAGCCGTCTCCCCCGCTCTTCTGCGCAGCTCATTATAATACCATCCCAGAAAACGCCCGATCTTGAAAGCATGATCTGCAGTTAACGAAACACCCGCTTCTCCACGGAAGCCATCTGTACCAAAATATTTTCCCATTTCTTGCTCTCCTTTGTATGTTAATATTTATAACTTATCTTATATATTGATGTGTCATACAGATCGATCAGAATTCCTTCTGCCATTTCTGTATGCACATCCATAATACTGTTTATTCAATCATCTTAGCTGAATCAATTTTATCTTCAAATAAATACCAATTATGATGTGTTTTTCCCTCTTGAAATTCTGCTGGTCCATATTGACTGTATATAATTCGTGCCTTCAGAGTAGCACAATACGCTCTTTTTGTCTATTGATTTATTTCGACTCCGTTCGACAAACCTATCTTCTTTACCTGCACAGCTCTGAAGCTTTTTCACAAAATCCTCTTTCCAAAAGGGAAAGCAACAAACTATGTTTCCCTGAAAATGGATCAGATGATAAAATAACTCTGATTACATAACAAGATCGAAGGTGGTGAAACCTATGGGTACAAAGGATACCATCACCAAAGATTACATGGCTGACAACCGCATTTTTGCGGATGTGTTCAACCATATGCTGTACAAGGGAAAAAACGTCATAGACCCTGACACTCTTCATCCACTGGATACCACAGCTCTCGCTGTCCCCTACGGATCCGGCACTTCAGAAGTTCCTGTCCAGAAATTCCGGGACGAACTCAAATCTCTTAATGTTATGCATGATGATTCAAGACTTTATCTTCTCCTGGGAATTGAGAACCAGTCGGAACAGCACTATGTAACGCAAGTGCAAAGCAATTGCGTTCATGAGCATATAGCAAAGCGGAATGCGAATGTCCGTTTTTTTGCCGGTCAAAAAGCATGGTCTATGATGCATTAGAATACGCAGGGCAGGTCAAAAATTCCGCCAGATCCCACAGAGAAGCAAAACAATGGCCTTCCACATCCGGAGAATATCTCACCGGCTTCTACAAGGATGACCGGCTCATCCCGGTCATAACCATAGTCGTATACTTCGGCTCCGATACCTGGAACGCTCTCAGAAGCCTCCACGAAATGCTCTCTGTCCAGGACCCCGAGATCCTTTCTCTGGTCCCGGATTACCGGATCAATCTCTTCTCACCTGCCGAGATAAAGGATGAAGAACTTGATAAACTCCAGAGCAATCTCAAAGAAGTCATGCTCTTCATCAAATACTCCAAAGATAAACGAAAGCTTCAGGAGCTTACATCACAGACCCCCGGCTTCCAATCACTCGAGCTCAAAGCAGCCCGGGTCATTGACTCCATAACGGGTATCCATTTACGTTTCACAGAAACAGAAGGGGGTGTTAATATGTGCCAGGCTGTTCAGGAAATGTGCGATGACGCACGTGCCGAAGGTCACGCCCAAGGCCTTCAGGACCAGGCTTTGCTCACTGCGCAACGCATGCTACAGGATCCCAGGTTCTCGCCTGAGGACATCAGCAGATTCTCAGGGGTGCCACTTGAGGATGTTTTGAAATTGCGGGAGATATGATGATTTGAGAAAATGCTCAGGAAGCATCTCTCTTCCTGAGCATTTTCATACTCTCTATTCTAATATAATTCACTTTTATTTTTTTTCTTAAAAAATGCCCATATAACTTTATTTCTCATTAATATAAGACACATTCCATATACAATACACGATAATAGAATAGATAATACTAATGTTGCAATACTTGAAAGAAAAAAATGTTTTACAAATTTACAGCTCAGCCATATACCAATGCATCCGGCACAAACCGTACAAATATTATATGCTACGCCTGCATTAAGTCGAACAATTTTCCGTCCAACATAAACACAAACAATCATCATTATAGCTTCTGCAACTATAGTTGAAAAAGCCACTGCATTTTCTCGCCAAAATGGAATACAAACAAAATTTATTGCAATATTTGCTAATGCACTAACCAAGGTTGCTATAAGCACGACTTTTTCCTTACGCGCCGGAATTAATACACACTGATTATATATCCATCCAAAAATACAAAATATAAGCGCTATACTTAATAATTTCAATGAACCTGTAGCTTTTATATAATCTTTTCCAGAAATCAATAATACGGCTTCTTTGCTTAATAATATCAATCCTGTAACTGAAGGAAGCACTAACATAATCAGGACATTAAAAATCTGAGTTAAAATATTTTTATATTCTTCTATTCTTTTTTGTCCCATTAACAATGATAACCGTGGAATTGTAACAATCAGAATAGCAGCCAACATCTGTTTTACGATTCTATATATTTTTGAGGAAACAGAATATATGCCTACCTCGAAATCTGTTCCCATAAATCCTAACATGGTCGTATCGGAATTAATATAAATAGTTGTTGCAACTGTAGATGCAAAAATGATCACAATAGGTTTCAGATGTCTCTTCAATGCCAAACCCATATCAAATTTTAACGAACAATACTTTTTAGCATGAATAAAATTCAATATATTAGATCCTGCATTTGCAAATACTGTTATTCCTGCATATACAATATAGTCATCAGGTTTTTTAACAAGCAAAAACAGCAAGATAATTGAAATTACTTTAAATACAATACTTCGAATCGTTATGTACGCGTATTCCTCATATATAGAGTAAATCCATTCTGTTCCGATCGTTGTAAAAAGAATTTCAATACTAAACACAGCAATTATCACCGCATAATCTTTAAATTTAGGAACAGCTGCAACTGTAAACACTAATAAAATATAAGCTGTTATTGTTGATATAATATTAATTGTAAATATTTCATTAGCAAATATACTGAACTTTTTTTTATCATCCCGAAATTTTGTTCCTTCTCTAACTGCATATGTCGATATCCCCAATGCGGCAATCAGTAAAAAATATTGAATAACTGATAATGCAAAATTATATTTCCCTACATTTTCAACAGAAAGAACTCTGGAAATATATGGAAACGTAATTAATGGAAATAATGTATTCAAAACTGTTCTTATACCATTTAATAATGCATTTAGACCAAGTGACTTTTTTTTCATATTTCTAACTATTCCTCTTAATTTTAAATTACAATTTTATGCTTCGATTTGGAAGTCAAATAAGCTAATCCCCAAATTATTATTATCGGAGCCCAAAATTCTGGATATAACAATCTTCCAACAAATGCATCAAATGTTGATCGCGGTGCCTGAAATAAAGAATTTAACATAAAAAGACCAACTGCTATCTTCCAAACATTTTTGCCATCAGATATAATTTTGGATAATAATCTAAAAGTCAAGCCGTAAATAATATTTCCTATAAATACACCTATATATCCATAATCAATATACAGTTCTTCAAAGTAACATGAACCGTATCCAGTACCAACTGCATACCCATATGAATTTGCATAGTAGGAAACAAAATCCGCTAAATATGTTCCATGTAAAGCAGTACTTAATGATTGATTTCCAAAAGAAAAATCTAAATTCAAATTAAATAAGCTATTAAATGGACTATTTTGTAGCCATCTCAATATATTATATAAAGAATAGTGTGCTTCAGAATCTAAATTATTTTTATATAACTCAGCATACTTTACTGCATTTACAGATGTACCTTGTCTTACAAAAAAGCCTACAATAGGAGAATAATCATTTGCATGCCCTACATAATTATTAGATCTAATATATTCAAATAAATACATTGCTCCCATAAGTATTGGAACACATAAACATATTGCCCAAATACCTTTTTTTCCAATCCACGGTTTTTCACCTGGTTTTATTTTATTTCTACACATTGCATATGCAAAAATTATAAGTAAACTTGTAATAAAATTTACTCTTCGTCCCGTTCCTAAAGATAAAAATGCATATAAAATATATAACATTATTGGAACTTTAGCATCCTTTTTTTCTGGTAATGTTGCCAAAAATATATAAAATGCTGTCGGCGCAAAATATCCAATCTGTCGTACATACCATGGTATTCTACTTGAATATGAAATGTAATACGATGTATAACCATAATGTCTTACATATAAAACAACATCTATAACTGTTAAAATCCAAAACACATAACAGCCATAATACATTCCTTTGCTGATTTGGATTATATTATTCATATAACCTTTTTTATTTTTATATTCAATTTTAGGTATATTATTTTTTATTTTAATTCTTTTTCTTGTTACGCCAAAATATCCTATACATAGTCCTACAAGACTAATAAAAATACATACATCCACATGTTTCTCTATTACATCTGGAAAATTATAATAATAAACTTTCATAAAACGATTCAATATCTGTCCACATAATAAAAATGTAAAAAAGCATACAAGAAATGAAAACATAAATATATTTTCATCTATATTTTTTACAGTAAGATAAAAAAAGCAAATAAAAATAACCGCATTTAATGCTAATATTCCATTTGTATTTCCTATTCCAAAAACAATAACAGATATAATAGAAAATATAATCAATAGTATTATATTATAATATACTTTGTTGCCTGTTTTTGAAGCCATCTTTATTTTCCTTTCCTTTTATATAATTCACATATTTGTTTAATATGTATAATTCCAAAATAGATTCTATATTGATATAAAATACTCTTCATTTTATTTCTATTACTCATATATTTTCTATTTTCTCTATTGCCTGCGAATATCCAGGGTTTCTCCGAATATAATTTTTTCTTGATTATCTTTTTTTCTTTTCTACTCAAATCACACTGTGTATTTCCAATATAACAATCGTAAATTTTTTTTAGTTCATCCAGAATATGAATACTAAATGCAGATTTCATTGGTTCACTTTCAAAATTTATTTGTTTTCTAATACAAGGCAGCTCTTTTTCTATATTATAAAGCATTTTGGAATTGTACTTATGATTTGCTGAATTGTTATTCACATAATATAAATACCATATTCTTTCTACAAGCATTGTTTTTTTACACTTATCTAACAGTTGGAGATTCCATACTATGTCTTCTCCCATTTTTAACTCAGTATTAAATAAAGTATTTTCAGCTATCTCTCTTTTTATCAATCTTGTCCACGGTCCTCGTCCATAATATCCTTTCATATTTCCAAAATATTTTAACTCTCCAACTGAATTACATTTAAAACTTTCTTTTTCTATATCTGATATAATTCTATAATTTATAGGAATCTGTTTTTGCTTTTCTTCATTGAATTCTTCATTATCTAATAACGTATTACCTCCAATAAGAAAATCTACATTTTCTTTTTCACATAAATGTACCGCTTCTGAAAAAAAATATGGCACTAATACATCATCCGCATCTACAAATGTAAGGTATTTTCCTTTAGAATGTTTAATGCCTTCATTCCTTGCAGCGGATACTCCTAAATTGCTTTGTGTTATAACTTTTATTCGTTCATCAAGTCGAGCAATGTCTCTTATTTCGCTTCGAAACGACTCTTCGCTTCCATCATCAATTAAGAGTATCTCATAGTTCATATATTCTTGATTTAATACACTTAAAATGCATCTCTGCAAGATTTCTTTTTCTACGTTATAGCATGGAACAATTACACTTAAAAACATTTTTTTACCTCAATTGCTTATTTCATTTATAAATTTCTGATAGTTGTAGTCTGCATTAAATTTTTTATTCCAAAAATATCTAGCATCATTTCTATTTTTTTTATATTGGTATGAATCTAATTTGCAAAAATCTGTTATTTTTTTAGTCAATTCATTTGCTGTTATATTCTGAGATAAAAGAACCCCATTTTCTTTATCCCTAATTATCTCCTTCGTTCCCCCTGCATCTGTTGCGATGCACGGAATTCCAAAAGATGTTGCTTCCATAATTGATACAGGAATTCCTTCTGATGAACTTACATTCACGAACACATAGTAATTTTTATCCTGATATTGTTTCATTAATTCTGTGTTACTGACATTTCCTTTAAATTCATATTGAATATTATCTCTCAGTTTGTCTTTTGCCATTTTTTTTATTTCATCCATTAAAATTCCATCCCCATAATGTGTCCACTTAATCGGGATAGTCTTAATTTGAGATAATGCATTTATCAATAAATCCAGTCTTTTTACCTTTGTCACTGTAGAACAGCTGACAATTTCATAACATTTATCATTGAAAAGATACTCCTTTTCTCCATGATCTATTGTTCCTAAGAATCTGGTATGCACTTTCTGTTTATATTGAGGAAATCTTTTTCTCAGATAATCGGTACCATGATCTGAACATGGATATATATTATCAATTTTTGAAAGAATTCCCTCTCTCATTGGTATATAATTCCCTTTATGTTCTTCTTCATAAAGATCATACCGATGTGCCCTGCTTACAATCTTACTGTTCAATTTCCATTTCTTTTTTAATAACATTGCCACATATGGCTGATATTCAAAACGATATGAATAAAATATTGACTCTTTATTCACATGTCCTTTCATTTTTTTATCTATTAGATCTGCTTCATAATGAGAACGACTGAAATAAACAAACATGTTTACAAAATTTCGCACAGATAATCTACGTGATTTCACCAGACGTGCAAATTCTTTATATAAATTAATATCTGTCAGAGTCCTGAAACTATATAATAAATAGGTCTTATTTGACGCTTTCATAATTGGAATTACTTTCACATTGTTTCCAACAGTTCTTTTTCTTTTTAAGTGTTCTTTTCTGATCTGCAATGCAAAAATATATACTTCATCAAAGTTATCATAATATTTTATTTCTGTTTCCAAATAAGGCTCCCAATCTCCATACGGAAAAGAATTTGTAAGCAAATACAGCGTTTTCATTAATCTTCCTCTTCTATCTTTTCTTAAAAATCGTATACAGCTGGCCATTTATAATTTTTATAAACAGCCAGCTATACTGCAGTTCTCCTATTTGAGTTTTATTTCAATATTACTCATGATTTTATTGATTTTTTCTCTACACTCATCCAACCTAGAAGCTTTTACAATAATCTGTCCAATACAATCTGCTGAAAATACAAATTTTCGTATCTGCTCTCCTGTTTTTTTAAAGAATGTTATTTCCAGAATATCTTCATCCATTGCTCCGGTATATTTGATATCTTCCAAGGTTCCACTTTCTTCTGTTGAAAGAATCATTCGTGCCAGTCCTGCAGTTGTTTTGGAATTTCTCTTTTCCCAATACTCCAACGGATTTTCTCCAACAGCCATTGCTGCGATCATTTTGTAATATTCGATTCCAAAGTTGATTTCCACAAGCTCTGGAAGGCAGTTTGCACCTACACGTCCGGTAAGCTCAATGACATACACTTTATTATCCCGGAGGATCAGATCCACATTTACTGCACAGTTATTTAATCCCAATGCCTTGATTGCGCTTTTTACTGCTATTTCTGTCTGTTTGTGAACATCTTCATCACAGTCAAGCGGAACATAATGGCCTACCGGTACTGCCGTATGGCTCATATAAGTTTCGTCACCATGTGGCATAACAAAAAGTACCTCATTGTTATATACAAATGCCTGCGCACCAAATTCCCATCCTTCTATGAACTCTTCTACAATACAGTACGATCTTTTTGTTAATCCCATTGCTGCATGAAATCCGTCATAGGCATCTTTTTCTGTTTTTGCTATGTAAATTCCATTACTTCCCTGTAAATCCGTTGCTTTAATGATCACTGGTAATTTAATTTTATCCAATGCATTTTTTAATTCCTCTTCACTGGAAATTTCAAAATACTGTGCTGTACTTACACCGTATTCCATAAATGCTTTTTTCATTTTTGACTTATCATTACACATGATGGCTGCTTTTTCCGGAAGTCCTGTTAATCCTAAAGAATCACAGGTTTTTCCAAGAGCTGAAATCCCTGTATCCAGACAGCAAGTAGCCACTCCGTCCAATTTAAGCTTCGCTGCTTTTTTAGCAACCTCATCAGGATTTGCGATATTCATAAAGCACACTTCATCTGCCAGAGGAATTCCTGGAGGATTATTATCAGGCATGGTTCCTGCAATTGTTGTGATTCCCATCTCTTTTGCTGCTTTATATAGTCCGATCTGTCCTCTTCCAGCACCTAATACTAAAAGTCTTTTTCCTTCAACACCCATTTTTTCTTCTCCCTTCTAATTTGTATAAACATTTTTTCTGCATACTACAGTTTCAATTGTTTTAAAGAAAATCTTCAAATCTCCCAGAAATGTTACTTTTTGTGCATATTTTGCATCCAAAGCCAGTTTGTCCTCCTGCGAAATATTATTTCGATAATAGGCCTGTGTATACCCTGTAATGCCTGGTTTTACTTTTAAACGATCTTTTCTTTTCTGGTCATACTCAGACAATGGTCTGTCTGTTGTTACTGGCCTTGGTCCGATCCAGCTCATGTCTCCTTTCAGAATATTAAATACCTGCGGTAGCTCATCAACTGAAATTTTTCTCATCAGCTTTCCGATTTTTGTTACTCTTGGATCATCTGCACTGTTAAAAGTTGAATTATCCTTATTTCTAATATCTGGCGCATTTACCTTCATGGAACGAAGCTTATACATATTAAAGATTGTCCCGTCTTTTCCCCTTCTCTTTGCCAGATAAAAAATTGTTTCTCTGTCCTCCAGCCAGATCAGTGCCCCAAAAATAATACAGACTACTAATACGATTGGCAGTGCAATGACTGCAAATATAACATCCAAACATCTTTTTATGTATCTTTCATACATGAATTTATACTTCCCTTACTCCATTTCTATTTCTATTAAATCCAGTGCTTTTTCACATATTTCTACAGCCTCTTCAGCTGTATCTGCCTGAGCGATTACAAAGCCGCTGCGATCTCCACTACTCTTTATGCCATTCATTTTTTCCCCGATCCCATGTACAACATAAATCTGTTTTACACCTGGAATCTTTCTGGCTTCTTCAAGTCCCCTGATATCTCTGATGAAACCTTGCTCAACTCTAAAATATCTTATAGCAGATGCTTTATGAAATTTAGGCTCTAAGTCTGCAGTTTCACCAAGTGCAATTCGTATACAACTTTCAACCATATCAACACCTGTGGAAAGAGGCGTAAGATAAGTCGTAATATTATCTCCTCCCAGCCGCGCTCCAAGCTCTACAACTTTAGGTCCATCCTTCGTTATTTTGATTTCTGTATGGGATGGTCCATTTGAAATACCAATTGCGTGATTCGCTGCAATAGCCACCTCCGCTATCTGCTTTTTTATTTCTTCTGTATGACCTGATGGCTGTGAATGTCCCATTTCTACAAAATATGGTGCATCTGTTGTCAGCTTATCTGTAATCTGAATAACATGGCATACGCCGTTGACACTTAAAGTTTCTACACTTACCTCTGATCCTTCCATATACTCTTCAACCATGAGATCTCCGGACCTTGAAGATTCCTTACTGTAGTTATAAGCCTTTTCCACAGTTTCACTGTCATAATCTTTAAGCAGATCGATTCCCCTGCTTCCCGAATTATCTGCCGGTTTTATAATACATCGATAACCTGCTTCTTTTATTTTTCCTACTGCTTCCAGATATTCTTCTTTAGTAGATACTTTGTAAAATACAGGAATTGGAACACCTGCTTTTTTCAGTGCCTTCCGCATTTCTGCTTTATTTGTTGCTTTCACAGCTGTATCTGCACTGATTCCAATCAAATTCATTTCCTTTGCCACTGCCGCTACTGCTCTCATTGGCATATCCGTAGCAAGTGTCATGATTCCATCAATAGCATGTCTTTTTGCGGCTTTCACTATCTCAGGTATATCAATCGTGCTTATGATTTCTTTTTCGATTCCTTCTGTCTGAAAGCCTACTGCGTCCGGATTCATATCGACAACTACAACTTCCAGCCCCATTTCCTTTGCCTTTTTTATCGCTGGAAGCTGTAATATACTTGCTCCCAAAATCATGATTTTTTTCATTTAATATATTCCTTCACAATCCCACAAAACATCTCACACACATACTCCACTTCCTCATCCGTCAATTTCGTATGCAGCGGCAATGTGATCTCATTTTTAAATCGCTTATAAGCATTCGGGTAATCCTTAATATCAAATCCCATATTTTTATAAGCAGTCATCATTGGCAGTGGTTTGTAATGTACGTTGCAGGCAACACCTTTTTCTGCCATTTTGACGATGATCTCGTGTCTCTGCTCCAGAGTGATTCCCGGAATTCTGGTGATGTATAGGTGTCCGGAGGACTGATGCTCTTCGTTGTAATGATCCAGTACTTCAATGTCAAGTGGTTTAAATACTGCATCATATCTGCTGATGATTTCTTTTCTTCTTGCAAGCAAAGCTTTATACCGTTTCATCTGCGCCAGTCCGATCCCGGCAACTACATCAGTCATATTGCATTTAAACCAAGGTCCGATGATGTCATACTCCCAGGCGCCAAGCTGTGTTTTGGCAAGGGCATCCTTTGACTGACCATGAAGTGATAACAGCTGATACTGATGATAGATTTCTTCATTATCGATTCCCTCAATATCTCTCCATGCCACAGCGCCGCCTTCCGCTGTCGTAAAGTTTTTCACTGCATGGAAGCTGAAGTTTGAAAAATCCGCAATGCTGCCCACGGGTTTTCCATGCCAGGTCGCACCAAATGCATGGGCTGCATCTGCCATTACGATGACTCTTCCGATTGCTTCCTGAAGCTTATTGGCTGGATGGAAAAGCTTCTTTTTCTCTTCTACGATAGAGAAGATCCTGTCATAGTCGCATGGCACTCCGCCAAGATCCACCGGAATGATCACTTTTGTTTTTTCTGTAATAGCTTCTGCCAGCTTGTTATAATCCATTTCCAGAGAATCTTCCTGGGTATCAATAAGAACCAGCTTTGCCCCGACATGACACACCACCGATGCACTTGCGGTATAGGTATAAGCGCAAGTGATCACTTCATCGCCTTCGTGAATTCCCAGAAGACGAAGTGTCATTTCCGCACATGCAGTCTGAGAATTCAGGCATACAGCTCTGTTGGTGCCGCATAAATCCGCAACTTCTCTTTCCAGTTCTTTTGTTTTCGGTCCTGTTGTGATCCATCCGGATCTTAAAGCTTCTGCTACCTGTTCGATTTCTGCCTCTGTAATATCTGGCGGTGAAAATGAGATTTTCATTTTTTCAACACTCCTTCGTTTTCGTATATATGTAAATTATTGACCAGTTATCAATTCTTCTCCGCAGCCACAGCCGCTTCACTCATCAGTTCCTCATACACCTTCTTATGCAGCTTCAGGTCGGAATCCGCAGAGTGATAGGTCGGTACGATCGCGGCTACAATGTCTCGGATCTTTTCACTATTGGCGTAGCCGTATGTTGCCAGGACTTCCAGCTGTTTGAAGAATTCCTGTACGTCCATTTCGATGGGTTTGCCGATGTGGATGAGATCGTTTGGAGTTTTCTCCATGCCTTCCTCGGCCATCAGCTTTTCTTCGTAGAGCTTTTCGCCTGGGCGGAGACCGGTGTAGGTGACTTTGATGTCTACATCCGGGGTGTAGCCGGAAAGCTTGATCAGGTTTCGGGCAAGGGTGTCGATCTTTACCGGGGCTCCCATGTCCAGGACGAAGATTTCTCCGCCTTTGGCGTAGGTTCCTGCCTGGAGGACAAGGCTTACGGCCTCCGGGATAGTCATAAAGTAGCGGATGATGTCCGGATGTGTGACGGTGACAGGGCCGCCCTTTTCGATCTGGCGCTTGAACAGCGGGATCACACTTCCGTTGCTACCGAGAACGTTTCCGAATCGTACAGCTACGAATTCTGTGCCGGTTCCTGTTTTCGATGTATGGTTCTCACTTACATATGCCTGACCTTCGTTGTCGTGAAGTGCATCCAGGGTATCCTTTCTGTGTCCGCCAAGTCGTGGCAGCCAGTCGGTGTGTCCGTTGTGGCTGACCATGTTCATGCTCTGGACTACCATTTCGCAGAGTCGTTTGCTGGCGCCCATGATGTTGGTCGGGTTTACAGCCTTGTCGGTACTGATCAGCACAAAACGCTGGCAGCCGTTCATCATTGCCGCATATGCAGTCTTATAGGTTCCTACCACATTGTTCTTGATTGCCTCACAGGGGCTGTTCTCCATCAGCGGTACGTGCTTATGTGCGGCTGCATGATATACGATCTCCGGCTTGTAGGTTTCAAATACCCAGTTGATCCTTTTGCTGTCGCGGACGGAGCCGATCAGTACCTTCAGGTTCAGGTTCGGATAACTGGCCTTCAGTTCCTGCTCAATGTCATATGCGTTATTTTCATAAATATCGAAGATCACCAGAAGCTCCGGCTCATGACCTGCGATCTGACGGCAGAGCTCGCTTCCGATAGAACCGCCGCCTCCTGTTACCAGGATCCTTTTGCCCTTCAGATACTGAAAGATCTCTGACATGTTGACTTTGATGGTGTCTCGTCCAAGAAGATCCTCCACTGCTACTTTTTTCATCTTGCTCAGGGATACTTCTCCGTTTACAAGCTGATATACACCAGGAAGCTGCTTCAGCTCGCAGCCGGTTTCCTTGCAGATGTTCAGGATATCCCGCTTTTGATGCGGTGTTGCCGTCGGGATCGCAAGAAGGATCTGATTGATATGATACTTGTCCACATTGAGAAAAATATCGTCTCTTCCACCTACCACCGGAACGCCTTCCATGTATCTTCCCCATTTATTCGGATTGTCATCGATCAGGCAGCGTACTCTGGAATTGGTTTCCTTTGCATTCTGAAGCTCCCGGACAATGGTCCTGCCCGCTTCTCCTGCACCGATGATCATCACGTTTTTGCTCCGCTCCTCACGCTCGCTCTTTTCTCTGCGGTTCCGCTCAAGAAGTACAAAACGATAGGAGAAACGTACGCCTACAGTCAGGAAAAACTGCAGCATGATACCGATCAGATAATAGGAAGCCGGCATCCGTTCCCAGAAGATCGTGATACCCACAATATGCAGAACGCCAGTGATCACAGTTGCTACCGTGATCTTGATCAGCTCATGGAAGCTTGCGAAACGCCATACACTGTTATACAGATGCATGCATCCGAACACTACCAGGATGATAATGGTATAGATTGGTGCAAAACTCCTCCATGCGGCAAAATAGTCTGTGGGGATCGAGGAATACCGAAAATCGAATCTCACCAGCAGCGCCATAAAATAAGAAAAATTAACAGCTATCATGTCATAGATGATCAGATATATCGCAATTACTTTCCAATGTTCTAACTTCTTCATACTTCCTCCGGTCTGTCTTACTGTTTCTGCATAATCCCTGATGTATTCTTCCTGCTCTTTGTCTTCTGTCTGCTTTTCCCTGGGACTTTGTTTTGCCAGTGCCAGAAGCAGGACCGAGAACGCAAGGAATATTACGATCAGCATGATCAATAAAATCTGCATTTTTTTACTTCCTCTTTTATATTTATAACTTATCTAATTTATTTTTATCCCCGAACTGCGTCTCCGCAGCCCGGGTCATTATATTCGAATCTCAATATGTATGGATCATTTGGCGCCGCTTCCGCGGAAAACGACCATAACTGTCTTAACCAGGATCTCTATATCCAGCTTCAGACACCATTCGGCAATGTACTTTGTGTCAAGCTCTACGACTTCCTCGAAATCTGTAATATCACTTCGACCGCTTACCTGCCACATACCGGTAAGTCCCGGCTTGATGGCCAGACGTTTGCGATGGTGAAGCTCATACTTCTCCCACTCATCCATTGTCGGCGGTCTGGTTCCTACAAGACTCATATCTCCTTTCAGAATATTCCAGAACTGTGGAAATTCATCCAGGGATGTCTTTCGGATAAAATGTCCTACTCCTTTGATGATTCGTGGATCATCATCCATTTTGAACATCATTCCATCTTTTATGTTATTCTGTTTCATCAGTTCTTTTTTGCGTTCTTCTGCATCCATATACATGGAGCGGAATTTATAGATCTTGAACGGACGACCGTTCTTTCCCATGCGGACCTGTGAGAAAAATGCAGGACCCGGAGATTTGATCTTAATGGCCGGAACCAGAAAGATCGCTGCGATTCCTGTAAAAAGACAACCTACCAGACCGCCTGCGATATCCATAGCTCGTTTCACAAACATCTGGCGCGGTGTCACAATGTGGATACTGCTGGAAAGCACAGTGTATCCGCCAAGCTCCTCCACCACCTGGTTCTTGCCAAGGGATTTCATGGTTGCCAGTCTCATATGGATAACAACTCCCATTGCAGAACAATCCTTGATCATCTGCTCCGGGATCGGAATTTCCTTAGGCACTGCAAAAAATACTTCATCGATCCAGTTCTTATGGATATAGGAGATCATATCCTCCTTTCCGGCTACTACCGGCACTCCACAGACGGATGCTCCCTTCTTGTCACAATCCATAAAAACAATTCCTGCCAAATGATAGGTTCCGTAATTATTCTTGCGGATGGTTTCCACCACATTGTCTGCATTTTCACTGACTGTAACGATCAGCAGGGATCGCTTCTCGCTTTCTTCGTATCTGTGATCCTTCAGGAATTTCTTCAATGCCTGTCTGCCGCAGTAGCTGAAGCAGATATAAAGTACATAGGTGATCAGCAGGATCATTCTGGAATAATTGTTTCCAATTCTTAAAAGAAACATATATGCCAGGACCAGAAGACAGACCAGTGTACACTGTTCAAAGGTGCTTGAATGAAAAAGTAAATTCTACATTCTAATATACCTTGATTTTATGCGGGATTTAATTCTATTTTCGGAGATATACAACTTGATTTTTTTAGTATATAATGCTTTTATACGGCATAAACAGCATAGTTTTTTGCATGATAAAAGGACATCTGGAAATAGTGTGCAGGACTAAATTCCACATGTCTGTTGGAAAGACTAAATTCTATGCAATGAAACTTGCCTGTGCCTGTATTGTTATTATTATTTTATTAATGCTGGTATCAATGTGACTTCATCGGCTGGTATCTCTGCTAATCCTAATGCTTTATGAAGTCTGTTATCCAGCAGGAGACG
>NZ_FMUW01000004.1:122696-192673 GCF_900101315.1 Blautia sp. SF-50 | reverse complement strand
TGCCTGCAAGTATTCTTATTTCAAGAAAGTGCTTGGCATGGTCCAGAATAATCATTCCAGCAGCGGTATAAACGGAAAACTTCCTTCCCATACAAACATCCGTGGAAAGGAGGCATACAAATGAGTTCATCCCATGACATTACATTAACACCCCAGGAACAAGCTCTGATCATGCGTCTGAAGAGTTTCCGCGTTCCGGAAATGGCACATATCCTGGAAGAACAGATGAAAGATCCCAATGCAGATCTGAACACGTTTATGGAACGCATGACAGCAATGGTTGATGCAGAGTGGCAGGCACGGGCAGATAAACGCTTTAATCGTCTGATGAAAGAAGCACATCTGCGATACCCGGTGGCAGATCTTGATGAAACCATTTACCGTCCAGAACGTCAGCTTGATACCCAGATAATAGAACGTCTGAGTACCTGCCATTGGATAGAGGAAGGAAAAAATCTCATTGTAACAGGTTCTTCTGCCAGTGGAAAAACGTATCTGATCAATGCTTTTTGCATAACTGCAATGAAGCAGTCCAAGAGTGTAAAGTATATAAAAGCGAACACACTTATGAGTGAAATGGAACAGGCACGCATCAAATCCACAAATCTGGATTACCTGAATAAACTGACCAAGCTGGATCTGCTTGTGATCGATGATTTCGGTCTTATGGATCTCGACCTTGATAAATGCCGGGATCTCTTTGAAGTCCTTGACACCAGAGATGGAAGAAAATCAACTGTAGTCATCTCACAATTTCCAGTCAGCACATGGTTCGATATGTTTGCCGATAACACCTACGCCGATGCGTGTCTTACACGAATCACGGATAAGCACCATACGTATCGTCTGGAGATGAACGGTATAAATATGCGTGAAACAGAATGATGTAATCTAGCGGTACTTCGTACCGTTAAAAATGGAATAGCCGTTCCGCAGTAGCGGAACTGGCATTCCGTTTAAGCATAATTTGCACACAAGTGTAAGGCCGACGATCAGAAAAGCCACGATTGCAAACAGAACCCATCTTCCAACGGATACCACTTTATAATAAACCTGAATTATTCACGGCTGTGCCGTGAAAGTGGCTGAAAGCCACACAGTTACTGTGTTTAAGTTGTTTATTGCATTTCATCTTTTAAGTGAATAGAAAAAGAGACCAAATATGTGGTAAAATTTAGGTGTCGAATCCAAATACATACCACAGAAAGGGGCTCTCTATGAATATTTTAAACACCTTAACACTGAAAAGCAATAGACAAATTAAAATAAATTTTGACGGAGGTGATTATCCTCCGATGCAGGACTTCTTCTGATAAAGGAATTCGCTGCAAAAATCGGCTTTTCAAAGCTAATAAAAAAGAAATTTAAAGCCAATGATAAATCTGTCCTCTTTCACAAAGACGATGAAAATCTGATGCAGATGATTTATCGGATCCTCTCTGCTTATTTCGAAGATGACTGTTCTGATGAATTGACTTTGGATCCTGTTTTCAATGCGATCCTTGAAAAAGACCGTCTGGCTTCGCAGCCGACATTGTCAAGATTTTTAACCGTATGGATGAGGATACCCTCCTGCAGTTTGATGACATTGACAAATGTCTCAGGGACATCATCTATTCTATCAAGCGTCCGGAGCATATGCTTCTGGACCTGGACAGCACTTTGTTTGGCACTTATGGTAGTCAAGAAGGGGAAGGCTTCAACTTCCATTATCAGGCACACGGATATCATCCGTTACTGTGCTATGATGGATTGACTGGATATCTGCTCAAAGCAGAACTTCGTGATGGAACACTCCACTGTAGCAACGATGCAGATAAATTTATGGAGCCCCTCTTTCTGGAATACCTGGAAAGAGGGGCTCCATAAATTTATCTTCGTGGAGACAGCGGATTTTCATCTCCTAGGCTTTATAAAATCTGTGAGATGAATGGCTGTTCCTATGCCATCCGTCTAAAACAGAATTCTTCACTCCTTGCCTTGCTTCCGATAAAGAGGAAGACTTGTACAAAGCGACCAAAGAAGATCAGATCCGTTATGCGGTAATTTATGGTAAATTCATGTATCAGGCTGGTCCATGGGACTATCCAAGACGTGTGGTTTTCAAAATCGAGAAACCATACGGTCAGCTGATGCACATGTACACCTTTATTGTTACAAACATGGATATGGAGCCCTATCAGATCATTCAGTTTTACTGTGGTCGTAGCAGAATGGAAAACTTTATCAAGGAAGGCAAAAGCGGATTTGATTTTGCTGCTGTCAGCAGTCATTCCAAAGTAGTAAATGCAAACCGCATGAGGCTTCACATGCTTGCGTACAACTTATTCAATTGGTTCAGACGATTGGTACTTCCTGCAAATATGCGAAAGCAACAGGTGGATACCATTCGTTTAAAGCTGATAAAGATTGCCGCAAGAGCAGTCCGTTCAGCAAGATATATCACTTTCAAACTGTGTAGTAGCTGTCCTTATAAAAAGGAATTTTACAGGCCGCTGGAAAATATCCAGCGGCGACTGTACAATTGGAATAGCAACTATTAACTTACCTTGACAGTTCAAAGTGGTGGAATCAAATTTCACAGGGGGGGTAGTTTACCCATTTTTGTGGATAACGCGGTTGTTTTCAAGGGAACTAGTTTAATGTTTTAGAGTATTGAAGCATTTTTATATGCTCATGAATAATTCAGGCTTATATGCTTTGATGGTTAAGAGATTTCTCCAAATCTTTAGTAACCTCTCCTTCAGAATAAAACAATGAAGTAAGTGTATACATTTATTTAACCGGAATCCCTCTGAATATATTTCTGGAGAAATCCATAGCCGCTTCATTTTCCCTGCATGTATCCAATATTATGTTATCTGTAGATTCTTCATCGATATGTACAACTTCACTTGAAAGTTTCACTAATTCATCCATACTTAACAGAGCATCTACCTGCGCATCAAAGCAGGATTTATTTTCCTCGTTTTCCTTTTTATCTGCCTTTGTTGTTGCCACAATATGATTGTTTGCAATGTAATTTTCTCTTCCGGACACCAAACGAATGATTATCGGTTTTACGCCTGCCGGTTTCAGATATTGCTGTTCAATTGTCTCTGAAATGTGATTAGCAATCAGGGAATTGCTGCTTCCCTGAATATGAATCAACCCAAAATCATCCTCTAATCCATTATCATATGCCAGCATAGGCGGCCATGGTTCATGATCTCTGAGAAAATGATTGGAAGATATGAGATTCTCTCTGCAGCTTTCCATTATCAGCATTCCCGGATAAAAAGAATGAAATCTGTTTGCTGTTACTGATGATCTAAGAACACCTTTAAGATGTACTATACTTTTTCCTCTTGGAAAAATGTTATTGGAAGTAATCAGAAGTCCTCCAAAATTTTCAGCAAAAATAGTATAACCTCTATAACCGGCACCCATAAGATTATCTGTTATTTTAGATGCCTGTCCGGCTCCACGAAGTTCTACACAATTTCCACATTCCGCTATAAAATTATCATGAACAGATAATGCATCAGAATTGTAAAGAGTCACTCCATGCTCCAGATAAATAATACCCATACCTGTAATTCTGAAAGAATCCTGTGCACTGGCTACATAAATTCCTGTTTTTCCATTTAAATATGTATTCTCTGGATCTCCATTTCCGTCATCTACAAAATGTAGTCCATCAATACAGAAATTTTCAAACTCCACGGAACTGATTCTCGGATCTCCCTCTCGTTCCACCAGAAAAGCAGCACCGGATCTTTCATCTCCCTTTAATGGTTCCAGATCTACCAGGATTCTGCTGCCGCCCGGCCAGATGTCATGAAGATCCTTCCACTGTTCTTTTGGCACATTATATCGGATACTTGAAGACACAAATCCATGTCCTGATCCCTGGATTTTCAAGTAACTGATATCGATTTTTACCTGCGTTTTTAAATGATAATCTCCAGACGGAATATAAATTACTGCTCCCGGTTTTCCTCCATCATTTACATTTGTATCCTTTTGTCTGCTCTTGATGTCTACAATGATACTGTTGATCACTTCACCGATATCCGTATATGGGTTACCTACCTGCCAGTCAGTGACATCATAATAATTATTACATTTCATTTCAATACTCCTCCTGCTTTCAGTTCATGTCAATCGGATATTCGCGATCCGCTTCCCTACTTGATCCGATCAAAACACTCCTGCAATCCATATGCTTCATAATCTCTGATTACCGCTCTTCCACCAAACGCAGATATACTTATTTCATCCTGATCATTTCCTGCAAAAATATTATTGGAATGATTATTTCTGTATTGATCTGTAAATATCTCCAAAGAACTCTGATCTGAAAAAATATGTACATCCAGACTTTTTTCACTGACCTTAAGTACACTTCTGGATGTTCCTACGCTCCATCCATCTGCACAGCTTCTGTCTACCAGCAATTCACCATTTTTCAGATTAAAAATACAACGGGTTTCTTTTTCTTTTCCGCATCTAAGCTTCAATTCTACCCTGTCTGCATCAGTTTCTTCAAGATCCAATATAAATTTCATCTCAAAGCTGATTCCATCTCCTGCTTTTAACTGCTGAGGTGTTTCTGTAACCTGTATTTCCCGTTGCGTAAATTTATTTTCACGGATTTTTTCCATTTCCTCTACAGGAACAAACGCCAGCGTTCCATCCTTGCACATCCGAACTTCACGAATCACATTAAAAAATCCGCACCAGCCCTCCTGATAAGTAGGTCCCCAGTCCTTAAAGAGAGGCATCCATTCCCATTCATTCGCCCAGGCAACAATCAGACGTCTTCCATCAGGAGCAACCATGGACTGTGGCGCATAAAAATCAAATCCCCAATCCATTTCACCACTGATATGCCAGTCAAATTTTCCTGTTTTGTAATCAAAATCTCCTGTCAGATATACTGATGTATGATCTCCAGAACCCATTGGAGAGAAAGTGAGAACGTATTTATCACCTAGCTGATAAAAATCCGGACATTCCCACATGAATCCCCATTCTCCGCGGCTTTCTGCCAGCACGTTTAAGAAATTCCAATGATAAAGGTCTTCTGATTCATATATCAATGCTAATCCCCTGTTATTACGACTGGCACCTACAACCATATAATATTTATTTTCATGCTTCCATACCTTTGGATCGCGGAATGAATCCGGCTGAATACCTTCCGGTGCATCAAAAAGAGGATTTCCGTCATACTTTTCAAAATTTATTCCATCTTCACTTATAGCAAGACACTGGCTTTGCTCACTTCCGTTTCCATGATTTGCAGTTGCCGTATAAAATACATATAGCTTACCTTCGTGTTCGATTGCACTGCCGGAAAAACATCCACCTTTTTGATAATCATCATACTCTTCACTGGGTGCCAATGCCAGCGGCAAATATTCCCAATGAACGAAATCTTTGCTGACTGCATGTCCCCAATGCATACAATCCCAAAATCCATTATATGGATTCGTCTGATAAAACACATGATACTGTCCATTAAAAAAGATCAGTCCGTTAGGATCATTCATCCACCCACTTTGGGGCATAAAATGATAATGCTGACGCATTTTTCCATTTTGAACAATCATCTTTTTACTGTCAATTTCTTTTTGCGCATTTTCTATTTTTTGTTTCATTAATATTTTATTCACTGGCTTTCTCCATTCTTATCATCCTTTTACAGCTCCTGCTGTCATTCCCTGAACAATGTATCTCTGTGCAAACATTGATAAGATCATTACCGGGAAGCTAAATAAAAATGCTCCTGCACACATCGGTCCAAGGTCAAGATTATACGCTGACAGGAAACCGGCAAGACCTACTGTAAATGTTTTAGCATTCATACTGGTCAGCAACAGAGAAATAAGGAAATCATTCCATGCCAGGAACAATGTGAATATAAAGGCAGTTGCAAGTCCCGGCTTACAGATCGGCAAAATAACCTTTCTGAATGTCTGAAGGCTGGAAGCGCCATCTACATATGCAGCCTCATCCAAAGTAGACGGTATTCCCTCATAAAAGCTAAGCATTGTCCACATTACAAAAGGCATGTTTACTGCCGCATAAACAATAATCAATGCAATTCTGGTATCATACAATCCCATATTACAAATAATCTCATAAATAGGTACTGCAATACTGGATGTAGGAATCATTTTCAGGCATAAAATCAATACCACCAGTCCTACTGACAGCTTCGCTCCAGATCTCTGAATAGCATATGCAGCCAGTGAACCCAGGATAACTGCAATAATTGTACTGCAAACTGCTGTGATCAAACTGTTCAGCAAATACCCACCTGCATCCATTCTTACAAATAATTGAGTAAAATTTTCAACTGAAAAGCTTTTTGGAAGAAAAGATGGTGGAACAGCAATTACCTCTGATCCGGGTTTAAACGAACAACAAATTACATAAATATATGGAAGCAGCCAGAATATTGTAATAATTATAGAAATAATAACTGCTATTTTTAGTTTGATACTATTACCTTTCTTCATTTTGGTCTCCTTATTGAATCCTTTTTACTACTGTTTTTCTTTGACAGCTTTTACTTTTTCTTTGGATTCCATAAACTCTGCATAAATACTAATGTAAACACTACAAGAACTATGATAAAGATAACAGCCATTGCACTGGCATATCCTGTATTATTATACTTTACAAGTGTCTTATAAATAATAATACTGATTGTCTCCGATGAACTGTTAGGTCCACCTTCTGTCATTGCCCAGATAATATCAAAAGTCTTTGCCGCATCTATAATTCTCACTGACAATGCTGTCAACAGAACCGGTTTAATTCCCGGCATTTTTATGTAAAAAATTTCCTGCAGCTTACTTGCTCCATCCATTCTTGCAGCTTCTGACACGCTGGTATCCAATCCCTGAAGGCCAGCCAGAATCATCAGCATCATAAACGGTGTAGTCAGCCATATATCTGCAATACAACAGGCGATCAATGACCATCGGGAATCTGCAAGCCACAAAATTTCACTTGGACTGGATAAGATCCCTATTCTGGTCAGAAACTCATTGACAATACCAAAGTTTGAACTCATCATCAATTTCCAGATAAGACCTGCAACCAGCGGTGCGATCATAAGTGGTGTCATCATTAATGAACGTACTATTTTACTGCCCTTATAATCAAGTTCAAATAATAATGCAAAAATAAATCCTAAAACTGTTTCCACAGATACCGCAATCAAAATATAAATCAATGTATTTTTCAGCTGCTTCAAAAAACCGCCAGCTGTAAATGCTTTAATATAATTATCAAATCCAATAAAAGTTCTGGTTCCTGTAATTCCAACCTTAAAGAAACTGTCAAATACCATTTTAAAAATAGGATAAATCAAAAAGGCACCCATGAAAATCGCGCCAGGAAGAAAAAACAGCAATAGTGTTTTTTTTGATATCAATTTCATAATATTTCCCGCTTTCTTATAAAGATCAAGGGCGATTT
Source organism: Blautia sp. SF-50 (assembly GCF_900101315.1). Taxonomy (NCBI): domain Bacteria; kingdom Bacillati; phylum Bacillota; class Clostridia; order Lachnospirales; family Lachnospiraceae; genus Blautia; species Blautia sp. SF-50. The sequence continues at coordinate 185,197 of NZ_FMUW01000004.1, read as the reverse complement.
ACTCCCTGCCTCATACATCATAGATTAGTGTGTTCATAGTTAGTGTGTTCGATGTCCAGGTAAAATCACCCTTGCTTTAATTACATTTTTTATTATTTGGTAGATGTCTGCAATCTGCTTTTTCTTTATTACTTTGTCACTTTACTTCCCAATTGCCTCAATCTCTTCTTTTGCAGATTCAAGGGTTTCTTTCACATCTGCTCCACCCAGACAGGATTCTACAACACCTGTAAGAACCTCCTCTACCTGTGACCAGGTTGAAACCATAGGTCTTGGCTGAGACTGTTTTTCATTCAATGTGTCAAAAACTGCTGTTGTATGCTCATTACCAGCCTCTTTTCCAGCTTTCTCATAAACAGAAGTTCTGCCGGCAATCTTAAGGGTTCCGTTCATATAATCTGCATTATGATCATACATATATTCTACATATTTCAGTGCCATGTCTTTATTCTCAGAATTTTTCATTACAGATTCATACCATGGACCTGTGGTTGCTCCTACTCCTGCACTACCGGCAATCATTGGTGCACATCCAACCTTATCTGCTCCAAGTGCCTCAACAGCTGCAGGATACTGATGGCTCCAGTTCAACTGCATTGCAACTTTACCATTATTGAAAAGTTCCTGAGACTCTGTAGAAGCCGTAGCCAGCGAATCTGATGGCGTACAATCTTCATTTGCCATTTCAACCATAAAATCAAGCGCATCCACATATGGCTGATCTGTAATATTTACATTTCCATCCTTGTCATATACTAATCCATCTGCACCGGCCTGGCAGGCAAAATCAAGGAAGGAACAAACTGCGTCAGAACCACTGCCAAAAACTGTTGTTCCGTACATATCATCTGTTTTCATTTCTTTTGCCAGTGCTTTATATTCATCCCAAGTTTTTGGCACTTTATCTTCCGGAATCAGATCTTTTCTGTAAATAAGGATCTTAGCGTTTACCCACATCGGATATCCCAGGAGATTACCATCTATTGTTCCACTTTCTTCCAACGTTGGAAGGAAATCACTGGTATCTGCATCTGTAATTGGTTCGATTGCATCAGCAAAAGCTGCCAGCCATACAAAATCCATACATGCAACATCATGAGCAGTCTGTCCTGCTTTAATTTCGGTAGAAAGCTTATCATACATACCAGTATAGGCAACAGCATCAACAACAACCTTACAGCCTGTTTCTTTCTCGAAATCAGCTGCTGTATTATTGGCAAGTGCTTCTGCAGGTGAACCACTTTCTACAAGAACTGTAATACTATTTCCACCGTCCTTTTTCCCACCGGCAAAACAGGGAACTGCCATTCCTGTAAGCATACTTCCAATCACAGTTGCTGTAATTAATGAATTAACAATCTTTTTTCTCATTTTTAATCTCCTATTCTTAAAGATTCTAAATTCCATGATAGTAAATATCATGCCGTTCCATTTACATACTGTTTCAACCGCTTTAGATATTCTCCGGAGTAATCTAATTTTACGGGTTAACATTGTGAAAACAAATTTTGTTTTCGCAATGTGGAACGCGTTCCACATTGTTTAAAAAACATTATGTTTTCTTCATCTTGTTAATTTCATTATAAACTTTTTGTTGTTTTTGTCAATCTAATTATAGGCTTTTTATTTTTTTTATAAATTATATACAAATATTTTGTACTTATCTTTGTTTTTCATCCTTTGTTTTGTAACAAATGCACAACACGTGTATGACATCTGTTCATACTGTTGTTCCGCCTTTACGGAATTCAGGTATTAAAATACTTTTTTTATTTTTCACCTTTTTTCCATTAATCAGTTCACAAAGGCTTTTTACAGATTCCTCTGCCATTCTGTCAATGGGCTGAACAATTGTACTTATTTGCGGTTCTACCAATTCTGTAATATACGTTCCATCATAAGAAACTATTTTTACCTCTTCCGGAATTTTTTTGTGTTGTCTGATCAATCCATTCATGCATTCAATAGCCAGTCGGTCTACACCAAACACCCCATCAAATTTCAGTTTTTTTTCAATAACTTCTTCTGCAACCTGATGATAATACTGAATATCCAAACGCCGCCAGTCCAGATCATAACAATAGGTTTCTATTCCCTGCTCATCCATAATTTTTTGAAATTCTGCATGACGATCATGATATAAAGACTCTTTTTCCGCAGTACTTCTGAAATGAAGTATTCTTTTGCAGCCATTACGCTGCAACACTTCTGCTGCCAGACGTCCACCCATTTTATGGTCCACAGTTACTACCGGAATTTCTTCTCCCAGATATCTGTCAAGTGCAACAATCGGCTTATGAATTTTAGAATACTCACTTTCATCCAAAGAAGACATTCCCGCAATTATCCCATCTACAATATGTCTGTTCAGCAAATCCAGATATTCAGCTTCAGCCTTTACATCTTTCAATGTGTTACATAACATAATTTTGAAGCCGGCTTTGCGCAGTTCTTCTTCTACACAATCAACAAACTCAGCAAAAAAAGGATTGGATACATTCGGTACAAGTACCGCAATTATACCACTTTTTTTATAATACAGATTTCTGGCAAGTTCATTCGGTGTATAATTCAATTCTTTCATAGCAGCTTCTATTTTGGCCCTCGTATCCAGAGAAACATATCCACTGTCATTAAGCATTCTTGAAACTGTTCCCACACCTACTCCTGCCATTTTTGCAACATCTTTAATCCCTGCCATTTTTTCCACACTTTCATATTATGATATTAAATTCCCAAGTTTAAAATTTATTCAAGCATACACGATGAGATATTTAAACTTAGAACTTGTCAAACATTAAGAAACAACGATTTAAGTAATAAATCAGCAAATTCTAAAATTTAGGATTTCTTAACTCCATTTAAAAGATACCTGAAATTCATCATCTAGAAATATACCTTCTGCAAATAAATTATTTTTGATATTAGCAGACCCCAAAAATCCAATACAAATACTCCAACAAATGTAATAATCCACTAGTGGTTTCACCACCAGTTGACGCTGGGCAAGCCTTTCTTCTGATGAAAGACCTGCTAGTTTTCCTTCTTCCCGGTAAATGGCTTGTATCTGTTTTATAAACAGATGCAGGATGATTCTTTCTGATGCGCTTTCGGGATGACTTCTAACGCATCATAGAAGCGACGTCTGCAGTGAACCCAGCAGCCGGCAATCCTCAGATCTTCACGCTCTTTTTCAAGCGTATGATATACCTGGTATCCATCCATAACACAGATTCCAGTGTAATCCTTTAAAAAATTTCTGGGATGTGATGCCTTACGCGTCTTCTGGTATTCATAGAGGACGATCTGACGCTCCGGATACATAAACCCTGACCGGTAGTCCCACATGTAACTCTTACTTCCGGCAGAACGTCCGTCTTTATTGACGAGGGCCGGAGTTTCATCGGCCTGTATTACATGATAATCATACAGAAGCTTATGTAGATGGTCATACAAAACTCCCAGATATTCTTCCCCCAGCCGGATCATCCAGTTTGCCATGTTCTGTCTGGTGATGGCAAGACCATACCGCTCGAATTCCTTTTCGAGACGATACAAAGGCACCGCATTTACATATTTACCGTTTATGATTGCTGCTGCAAGGGGACGGTGAAACAAGACTTCCACGAAGCAAATTCCGAGAATGAGGAGCTTTTACCATATGTTCATCAAGCTTGCTTGAATACACACCGATATGATGTTCTTCTATCTCGACGCGAGCCGGAACAAATTTATAGCACCTTGAGACAGCATCTGGAAGCTGTTTCCATCCATTCTCACCGAATTCGGCTGTCAGTTCCTCTTTGCTCATGTAATGATCGATACGGTTGACAGGAAGGGATGCTATGTCAGCAGCTTTTTTTTCGGGCTGTTTTTTCTCCTTTGGCATTTTCAGTTCCAGGTCATCTGGTTCTGGTGCATCCAGATCACAGACAGCTTCTGCCTCATTAAAGAACACAATCGTTCCATCAATCTCCATAAAACAGATCTGTTCTGGTTCGGACATCTTTTCACTGGATCTTCCGAAACGGTTCTTTTTGGAAAGGATCAGTTGTTCCATCATCAGCTGCATCTTGTCATTTAATGACTGTGTCTGTCTGGTCAGTTCTTCCATTTGTTCCTGCATGCCCAGGAATAGATGTATCAACAATTCTTTGTCAAGTTTATTCAGTTGTTCTTCTGTGTACTTAAATGCCATAACCGGAACTCCTGTCTTTATACTGGTTCTGATTATAACAGATTTTTGTATTACTGCCAATTCCGGTCATTAGCTTTTTCAGCATAATGACGGTGGATAAACCAGCTCTTTGCTGATGTATCCTGCCTGGTCTGCCTGTTTGTAGACAACCTTTAGATTTGAGTGGACAGCCTCTGTTCAGATATCCTTTTGACTTTTTTATTTTCAGTCCAATAGCTTCCGCCAGCTTACCAGCGGACTTATTTCCTCAATCGTAGATGCCTGCCAGCCACTGGGCCTTTCTCTCAACGCAGGCATTGGAACAATTGTCCAGGATTTTTGGAACCTGAACCATTCTTATAAAAGCGCCGTACATGCACTGGAATACAGATTCTTTTTCCCGCATCAGAATATCTTTGACGGAAGAGACGCTCTGGGTTCCGATCTGTCTGTTGCAGATTTTTCAGACACAAAGGAAGATGAACTGATCCGGCTTCTCTGTAAAAAGGATACCTCGGCCATAGATATCTGGTTTCAGAATTTTTCCGACTGGCTTACCCAGAAATTTCGCACAAAGAATTTCGCTTTCATACAGATCTATTCTCTTCTCGGCCGAATTCTGAAATTTTTCTATGAATTAAATCTGGATACTCATGACCTGGAAGCTAAAATTTTGTATGTTTACAACCACATAAATGAGTTTCATAATACGGAAGAGCTATGTCAATGGCTGAAGGATCTATGCCATCTTTTATGCCGGAAGCTTGATTCCTCCATGAATGATTATCACCAGAAGCTCTGCGAACTGGTGATTTCCTATATCAACGAACACTACACTGACAATACGCTCTGCCTCAATGATATTGCTGCCTCTACCAATGTAAGCCCTGCTTATTTAAGTGCTCTTTTCAAAAAAAATCAGGGAATCAGTCTCAGTGACTTTATCACATCTCAGCGAATTTCCGCAGCCGCCCGTTACCTGACTACGACTACTATGAGTCTGAAGGAGATCAGCCTGAAATGTGGTTATGCCAATCAATATTATTTCAGCACCAGCTTCAAAAAGAAAATGGGGATCACACCTTCCGCCTATCGGGAACAGCATACATAACTTCTTCTCTTCTTTATAACAAAGTTACTGGCACAAATGCCAGTGCCCTTCTCCGGAATTTTACTTATAATCAATCAATAAAGAGAACCATCATATTTTTTCGAAGGAGGGATCGCTATGAAAAAATGGAGAAAAATCCTGATATCTCTGATGACAGTCTTTGTACTGTCCATACTCCCGGCAGAATCGACAATTCTGCCGGGCACAGTCTGTGTTACAGAGGCTGCTCCCAGGATCAGTTCTTCCAAGCTTACAGATCCTTATGAGATCCTGACACAAAAAGATGCTTCCGAAATTGCAAATGACACTCTGGATATGGCTGTTCCATATTGGGCTGATCTTCTCAAGGGCTCCGGCATCACCCTGCGCTCCCTGGGCTTTTCAACTACAAAATAAGCTTTTCCTAAAAACAGATCGAGCATACCCGGTAACACCCCTGGCTGTAACAGCCAGGGGTGTTGTACTGTCAGCTGCTTTGCAGCCTATTCCATTAATTCTTCCAAATTCTTCTTTAATTCAAGCATCTTGTCTCTCAGCTCAGCAGCCTGCTCGAAATTCAGGTCTGCTGCCGCAGCACGCATCTGCTTCTCTACCTGAGCGATCACCTTCGTCAGTTCTTTTCGGTTCATGGATTCCGGATCCTTTTTAAGCTTCACTTCTGTCTCTGCCACCTTCTTCGAAACAGCGATCAGATCACGGACCGCCTTCTTGATCGTGGTTGGAGTGATGCCATGCTCCCTGTTGTAAGCCTCCTGTATCGCTCTCCTTCTTTCTGTCTCCGAGATTGCTTTTTCCATGGATTCTGTCATATTATCTGCATACATGATCACATGGCCTTCGCTGTTTCGTGCTGCACGGCCGATGGTCTGTACCAGGGATGTTTCCGAACGGAGGAAGCCCTCTTTATCTGCATCCAGGATCGCTACCAGCGTGATCTCCGGAATATCCAGTCCTTCTCGCAGAAGGTTGATCCCGACCAGCACATCAAACACATCCAGGCGCATATCGCGGATGATTTCCGCACGTTCCAGAGTGTCAATGTCTGAATGAAGGTATCGGACACGGATTCCCAGATTCTTCATATAATCGGTAAGGTCCTCTGCCATACGTTTGGTCAGAGTCGTGATCAGGACTTTATTTTTCTTTTCAATTTCCTTATTTACTTCTGCTACAAGATCATCGATCTGTCCTTCGATCGGACGCACCTCCACCTTCGGATCAAGAAGCCCTGTAGGACGGATGATCTGCTCTGCGCGGAGAAGCTCATGGTCATATTCATATTCTCCCGGTGTCGCAGATACAAACATTACCTGGTCAAGCTTGTTCTCGAATTCATCAAAGCTCAATGGACGGTTATCCTTGGCAGATGGAAGTCGGAAGCCGTAATCCACCAGTGTCTGTTTACGGCTCTGATCACCGGCATACATACCGCCAACCTGGGGAACTGTCTTATGGGACTCATCTATAATAAGTAAAAAATCATCTCCGAAGTAATCCATCAGTGTATACGGTGGCTGCCCCGGTGCAAGCCCTGTCAGGTGCCTGGAGTAGTTCTCGATCCCGGAGCAGAATCCCGTTTCCTTCATCATTTCCACATCAAAGTTGGTACGCTCCGCAATTCTCTGAGCCTCGATCAGCTTATCCTCACTTTTAAAGTATTCCACCTGCTGCTTCATCTCTTCCAAAATGGCATCTGCTGCACGACGGATCTGCTCCTGAGGCACAACGTAATGAGATGCAGGGAAAATCGCTGCATGGCTTTCCACACTTTTGATCTCTCCGGTAAGCACATCGATATCTGTGATACGCTCGATCTCATCTCCGAAAAACTCCACCCGTACTGCCCGGTCTGTAGAATTCGCCGGAAAGATCTCCAGCACATCACCCCGGACACGAAAGGTTCCACGGTGAAAATCCATCTCATTTCTTGTGTACTGGATATCGATCAGCTGTTTGATAACCTCATCACGGTCCTTCTCCATTCCAGGGCGAAGAGAGATCATCATATCAAAAAACTCCTGAGGTGCACCTAAGCCATAGATACAGGATACCGATGAAACTACGATCACGTCTTTCCGCTCACATAAGGCCGCTGTGGCAGAAAGGCGGAGTTTATCGATCTCGTCGTTGGTGGATGCATCCTTGGCGATGTAGGTGTCTGTGGAAGGAACGTAAGCCTCCGGCTGGTAGTAGTCGTAGTAGGAGACAAAATATTCCACTGCGTTCTCAGGAAAAAATTCTTTCATCTCGCCGTAAAGCTGGGCCGCCAGTGTTTTATTGTGGGCAAGTACCAGAGTTGGTTTATTTAACTGGGCAATGACATTCGCCATTGTGAAAGTCTTACCGGAGCCAGTAACACCAAGCAAAGTCTCGAACTGGTTGCCTTCTTTAAATCCCTCGACCAATTTCTCGATGGCCTGGGGCTGATCGCCGGTTGGCTTGTATGGGGCTTTTAATTTGAACTCATTCATGGTAAATCCCTCCATTTGTGACTTTTACTATGATCATTATCAGCCAAAAATTCGTATCCAGATTCGTAACGAAAAGCTCATTTTTATAGTGAATAGATGTGTTTCTCACCTCGTTACGAATAAAAGTCACAAAACTAATATTTGCGGATAAAACAGCACTCGGAAATACCTGAAAATACTAACCTCCGGTCCTGTCATATTTTTACTGTTTGTTCTTGTAACAGTCCCTATTATATCAAATAAATTTTTGAAAGTATATAGATTAACGCAAGAAAAAAGTACAAATGTTCGATTCTTATTTGTACTTTTTTCTTTTGCCGTCGTACGGCAGATAATTATTTCTTATTTTTAATTGAAAAAGAATTTTTATAATATCGCTTATTTTTATATTTGAAAAGTTATCCCGCTTTTGCTTACCATATTATTTCCTTAAATTAACATTCATGTAACGCCCAATATTACGCAAATTCATCGAGTCCTCTACAAACTGAAGTTCATCCCAATATGCAGACCTTTGATTATACACGCTTATAAATTATTGGTTCATCATATCCAAAAGTTCTCTTTCCATTAACTTCCATGCTTTCCGATACTTCCAGAAAATTGTTGGAAAACTTTTCCCAAAGTTTGAATGTCATTACCGGAGAGAACTGGCTTGTGCTGCCTCCCTCCCAAATTCCGTCCTTTTCATGATAAAGTGCCGGATTAAATTTTTCAGATTTTTCTAGTTTAGAGTAATCAACATTCTTCATAGAATCATATGAAAATGTATTTTTATCTTCTCCTTTTGGAATTTTATAAGAAGAAAGTAAAATTCCCTGTTCTATTTCCGTGATAAGGAAAAGATGTGGAGATGCATGACGTTTTCCATTAATTTCATAATAACTCTCTTCAACAACAAATTTTCCTTTGAAATCTTCAGGAAGGTTATTTATTTTGTCATTACAGATTGTATTTACATGTTCCGCATATGGATATGTTTTCCCTTCTGCCTGCATCTTATTAAATTGATCCTTATTATCAAAATGTCCTGTCATCATTCCTACAAAATTATCAAGTTTCATCATATACTTTACCTCCTGGTATTTGCCTAATCACACTATTCCTCTTTTGCTTTTGCCATACTGGCGATATCTCCCACTCCATTCAATACCATTGTCGGAAGATAAGCATAAGTTTTGAGTGTATCCTTCGTTGAACATCCAGAGAGAACCAATACAGTAGACATACCACTTTCCATTCCTGAAATCACATCTGTATCCATACGATCCCCAACCATTACAGCTTCTGCTGAATGACATCCAAGCATATTCAATCCTGTTCTCATCATCAGTGGATTCGGTTTCCCACAGAAATATGCCTGTGTACCTGTTGCCATTTCTATAGGTGCAATCAATGCACGACAAGCAGGAGCAATGCCGTTCTCAATCGGTCCAGAAACATCTGAGTTTGCTCCGATCAGCTTTGCACCTTTCAGAACTAAATTCGTTGCTTTCGTTAAAGTATCCAATGAATAGGAGCGTCCCTCTCCCACAACAACATAATCCGGATTTACATCATTCATTGTGATACCTACATCATAAAGTGCATTTAACAGGCCGGCTTCTCCTATCACAAATGCCGAACAGCCTGCCGCCTGTTCTTTTAAAAATGCGGCTGTTGCCAATGCACTGGTATAAAAATGTTCTTCTGGCACATCAAGTCCCATCCTAGCCAGTTTCTGATTTAATTCTCGTGGTGTATATCCACTATTATTTGTCAAAAACAAATATTCTTTCTTTTCATCATGCAACCACTGGATGAATTCTGGAACACCTGGCAATATCTGATTGCCATGATAGATCACACCATCCATATCACAGATGAATCCTTTTTTTTCATTAAAATCGATTATGGATTTTATCATGTTCATATGCGCCCTGCCTTTCTTGTTTCTTTAGAATACACCTTACTCTTTTCATAATAAAATAAAGCGCTATTTTCTACAAATATTTTTTTATTATATCATCCACACATGAAATCAAATACATAGCACTGTAAAATCAAAGTAAATATTTCGATCAACAGAACCTTTTATGACAACATCTCTTTCACACAAGTACTTCGATAATCACTTGGTGATATTTTATATCTTTCTTTAAATACTCGGTTAAACGTTCTCTGACTTTCAAATCCACTATCCAGACAAATATTTGTAATAGAATCACTCGTATTTTCCAAACGATGGCATGCATAGTTCAGCCTTGCATCATTAAGATATTGATTAAAGTTTCTATGGAATGTCTTGGAAAAGAGTCTGGATAAAACATATTTGCTCACGCCCAGGTCTTTTGCCATCTCTTCCAACGAAAACTTCTTCTTGAAATTTGCTGATATATAGGAAACTGTCTGGTAAATAAGATCGTTGCTCCCCACACTGCTCTTTTCTACCAAATTTAATTTTCCTATGCAGCGTGCCAACACAATTTGAAGATATGCCTGTGCAACAGTAATATCCGACTGTTCTGTCTCTAAAATTGCATTTATAACCCTATATACCTCCGGTTCAACCTTTTCCGCTTTGATGATTGGGTATTCAGGAGCCATGGATTGCATGATATCTGCAAATTTGACTATCGTAAATGGCGATGCAATCAGATAAGTCGCTTTATTTACACCGGGTGTCAGTACCTGATAGTGATGAATAACATCTGGAAATACAAAGCCTATATCTCCTTTTTCCATATGGTATAGTTCCTGTCCGACACCAAGTTCTAATGCTCCACTTGTTACACAAACGATCTCCAGTGCATTATGAAGATGTGGTTCAATATGTTTTGACTTCCTATTTATTGCTATGATCTCCTCTTTTGTGTCAACATATTTTAACTGCATGAAATACTCCCCTTTGCAACATTTGTCTATATCTTCTTTCGATTTGGCAAGCAATCCTTTTACACCTATCTTATAATCAACTTGTAAATAAGGAAAGGAGGAATTGCAAATGAGCAACCTAAAAAAATATCTGAATGACCTTTTAGTATTCTACACTGAATATTTTGAGCATCCTTACCATGTATAAATACTAAAAGGACTATTTTGTGAAAACTGAATATTTTCTTAAGGCCATTTCACAAAAATGAAGTGGTCCTTTTTTATTTTCAAAATACAGTTCAATCACTTTATATATAGAAAAAAGCACTGTCTCATCGAGCAACGACCAGACAACGCTTTCTCCTGTCAATTCTAATTTATGTCTGATGCATCTGTTACTTCATCTGCAGCAATTTCTTTTTCTGCTTTCAGTTTTTTATTTGCATCTTCTACATTCATTCTTGAAAGTACAAACATAATCAATACATCAAAGATTAACGGAAGCCAAAGATACATAAACTGCATCATATCAAGTGCAGACTGCGGCTGAGTTGCATTTGTTCCGATATATCCACTCAACTCAAGCAACCATCCAACAACAGCGGTTCCAATACCTCCACCGATTTTTACGCCAAGAGAAGTACAAGAGTACATCGTTCCGTCAATTCTCTTTCCCTGTGTAAGATAAGTGTATTCAGAGCAGGATGCGATAACTGCATTCATATCTCCCTGCCATGGTCCCTGACCTAAAGCTGCAAGAGCTGTAAATGCCATCATCAACGGAACACTGCCCATATATCCTGCAACAACAACAAGTGCTCTACCGATGACTGCTAAGACATAACCTCTTAAGTTCAGTTTATACATACCTTTCCACTTACCAACTAATGTCGGTGTGAAAATCAGAGCAATGATCAGTGGAATATTTACTGCCCATGCAAATTGTCCAAACAAATTCTTATTTTTCAGTACCCATGTCATGTAATAAATGCCAGCTCCAATCATGGCACTATATAACTGCTGTAAAATATATGTTCCACAAATCATCATGTAATATTTGTTTTTAACAAGAAGCTTGAATGCCTGTACCATTCCGTACTTTTCATTATCATCCTTTACTTCTCCTTCGTTAAGTTCTTCCTCAGGAAGTTCCTTAACTGAAAGTGCTGAAATCGTATTTACGATCAGACCAATGATTGCATAGATAATAGCAACCGTTCTCCATGCCGCAGCATCTCCACCACATTTATCTACAAATCCAACTGTAATCGCCTGAATCAGAAGACTTGTTGAAAATGCAAAAATAAAACGGTAAGATCCCATCTGTACACGCTCTTTGCTGTTCTTTGTAATCAGTGACGTAAGTGCTGAATAAGCAATATTGTTTGCTGTATAAAACACACCATTTAACAGTGTATAAGAGATAAAGAACCATGCATATTTAGCCGTTGTTCCCAAACTGACTGGTATTGCAAAACAGCAGACCAGCGTAATGGCACAACCAATATATCCATATAGCATCCATGGTTTCGCTTTTCCCATTTTACTGTGTGTTTTGTCAATCATTGATCCAAAAAATATATCCGTAAAACCATCAAATAGTTTTGATACGGCAATCAGGGTACCTACGACACCTGCAGCAAGTCCTACTGAGTCCGTCAGATAGACCATCATAAAAGATGTCAGGAACGCATAGACTACATTACCTGCAATATCGCCTGATCCGTATCCAATTTTGTTATACCATTTCAAATACTTTTTTTCTTCCATCGAATTTCTTTGCTCCTCATCTTCATCGCACTTAGAATTTCAAGATGTCTAACAGAGTATGATGTCTAATTCTAGTTTTTTCTCTGTTTTTGTCTGATTGCTCTGTATATCCGGACTTTACATAACAATCAGACTCTCTTTCCTTGTTTACGGGTTACATGAAACTTTATTATCCCTTTACATACGGTATCAGTGTAAACTGAAACCGGAATAATACATCATCAAATCGGTACTGATCCAATACAACTGGACCACAACTATTAGAACCAATGCCATTTAATGCGTAGTCAACGCAAAATACTACACTATCTGATTCTGTCAGTTCATAATTATGCGTTTTCTTCTCAAGTTCTTCCTGCGTATAATAAGAAGCATTGAATGAAAATGCCTTTTCTGCGGATGCCACAATTCCATATCGGCTGTTGTTAAGCTCTACATATTCACAATCATAATGGCTTCCATTTTCCTGTGGGCGAATATAATCCTCATGCAAATCATCTACATTTGCCTGATACAAACCGTGGCTCGCAGCCTGATGTTTGTCACAATAGCTTTCCTGTGGGCCCATTCCAAAGTATCGTGCAGCTGAAAGTTTTTTATCCAGGAACATCCTCACACCAAATCTTGGCAGGTCCGGAAATTCATCATCTTTTGTTACTGCAATATCTGCATCAATCTTTCCAGCAGCTTCTATTTTCCATGTGATCGTCACATCAAGAATCTTCTGTACTGTCTCTGCCACAACGGAAGCATGGCTTGTAATTTTCACACCATGCTTTCCCTGCACAACCTCTGTCGTATAGGCTCTTGTGTAAGCCTTATCATAGTGGGCTTTCTTCCATTCAGACTTGATGTACATATCGTTATCTGTTGGAGCTCTCCAAATATTTAATTCCATCGGATGGTTCAAGTATTCCCGCCCTGCGAATTTCATCTCTGTAAAGAGTGCAGTACGTTTGTCTATGGTATAAGCAAATTCACGCCCCTTGATATGAATCTGTGTATCATTTTCATTTACCTGTAATTCAGAGTCCACTACTGTTTCTGGTATCCATTTCTCTGCAAGTTTACATTTTGTATCCTCTTTACTTACCTCAATTTCATCAAATCCAAGAATATGGTCTTCATCCAACAGTGGCAATTCTTTTTTCAGATGGTAAATAAGTTTTAAATAACATTTCCCATTCTCTGGAACATTGATCTTCAGGTTTGTTTTTCCTTCCCCATGTGGTGCCACAGAAAACTCCGGAAGTATGCCTTTGCTGATCACAAGACCATCCTGTGTCAGCTCATAACTAATCTTCACATAATCTTTCAAGTCATCAAAATCCATGTAGTTATGAAGCACCAGTTCTCCGCTTTCTTTGTCATAGGAAATAACCCTTGCCGGGCGATAAACATTCTTGTATTCCAAGAGTCCTGTATGTACCGTTCTGTCCGGATATACTAATCCATCCATACAGAAGTTGCCATCATGAATTTCTTCGCCATGGTCGCCCCCATAAGCATATATAGTCTTTCCATTCTCAGCAGTTCCATGAGCAATCGCATGGTCACACCATTCCCAGACAAAGCCGCCGCACATTTTATCATTATCCTGAATCATCTGGAAGTAATCTTCAAAATCTCCAGGTCCGTTTCCCATGCTGTGACAGTACTCTACCAAAAGGAAGGGTTTGCTTCCATCTTTATCCAGATATTCCTGAATTTCGGAAAGCGCTGGGTACATCCGGCTGTACACATCCAGATTGCTGTAATCATATGTTTCATCATAATTACGGTATCTTGCACTCTCATATTGTGTGATACGGTCTGGATCAAAATTCTTTGTCCATTCCAGTGCTTTTTCAAAGTTGCAGCCATAAGCACTCTCATTTCCCATTGACCACATAACAATACAGAAACGGTTTTTGTCACGTTCCACCATGAGTTTTACGCGATCAACAATTGCCTCTTCCCATACCGGATCATCTGCAATCTTCTCATTCCATCGTTTGAACCGATTGTAATCAGTGTCTTCTTTTCTGTAGATCATAAATGGACCATGAGCTTCAATATCTGCTTCATCTATTACCATGAATCCATACTTGTCACACATTTCATAGAAAAATGGTGCGTTCGGATAGTGGCTGGAACGGATCGCATTAAAATTATGCTGCTTCATTAACGTAAGATCGGTTGTAATCTGTTCCGGATTGATTGTAAATCCAGTAACCGGATCAGAATCATGTCGATTGACACCACGGAATTTAATCTTCTGTCCATTTAAATAAATAACCTGGTCTTTAATCTCTATCTTTCTTAATGCAATGTGATCTACAATTACTTCATTCTCTGTTTCAAGAATCAGTTTATATAGATATGGATTTTCTGTATTCCAAAGTTCCGGACTTGCGATTTCTAATACAGCTGTTCCTTCTTCAGCAATACTTCCTAGTGCTACAACTGCTCCGTTTCTATCTTCAATCGAAATTTTTACATTTAACGGAGAGTAGAATTTCATTTCAATTTCTACTTTCGCAAGCATATCCTCAATTCTTGTTTTAATATGATAATCACTGATTGCCTGTTTTGGGCGTTTCAAAATGTACACATCCCGGAAAATACCACTCATACGGAATTTGTCCTGATCTTCCAAATAGGAACCATCACACCACTTCATTACCAACACTGCCACCGTATTCGTTCCATCCTGAAGTACATCGGTAACATCAAACTCACTGGTCATATGCGAAACCTGGCTGTATCCTATGTAAGAGCCATTGATCCATACGTAAAAGCAACTGTCTACTCCTTCAAAGTTCAAAAAAGATTTTGGCGCTTTCTCATCTCTACTGTACTCAAAAGTATGTACATAGGCTCCACACGGAATGTCCTGTGGCACATATGGTGGATCAAACGGAAATGGATACCGGATGTTTGTATACTGGTGTGTATCATATCCAGCCATCTGCCATACACTTGGAACCTGAATCTCATCAAAATTTTCTGTATCATAATTCTTCTCAAAGAAAGAATCCTGAATGTCATAGATGCTGTTAAAATACTGGAATTTCCAAGTTCCATTCAATAACTGCATACGATCTGACTCTTCTCTGTGTTCCACCAAGTTATCCATTCTTCTGGATGCCGGAATATAATAGGCTCTGGCTGGCATTGTGTTTTCGTGCAGTACGCTTAGATTTTCATAATAACGTGGTACGATCATAAATAGCTCTCCTCCAATACATATACTTTTTTGTTCTTTGTTTTCCTAAAGCAAACCTTATACTTTACTTTTTGTTTACGTTCCTTAGTTATGTTATATATAGCTTATCCTAATTCGCAAAATATGTCTATGAATTGGATTAGACAAAATATGCACTAAATGATACAATGATAAAAAGTACGAAAAGAGGTGCTGTCCTATGTATTTGAACACCGGTTATTTGAACCACTCACATATGGATTTCAAAGACAAAAGTCGTCCGCTGATTGTAGGTAGCTGTGGTACTTACCGTCTTTCCAGACATCCCAAACTTCCGACCTACCGTCCAAAGGGTCGTCTGGATTATCAGATTATATATATCACTGCTGGTTGTGGGCATTTTCATTTTGATAATGTAAATAATGAAACGATTGTTCCAGCCGGCAACATTGTACTGTACAGACCGAAAGAACTCCAAAAATATGAATATTACGGAAAAGATAAGACAGAAGTATACTGGATTCACTTCACAGGAAGCAATGTGAAAAATATCTTACGTCAATATGGGTTTCCGGATAAAGAACGTGTCTTTCAAGTGGGTACATCTAATGAATATGAACAAATTTTCAAACGTATCATTATCGAGCTGCAACGCTGTCAAGACAATTATGAGGAAATGCTTGTCCTTTTGCTACGTCATCTTCTGATCAGTTTCCACCGGGAACTGACAAGAGAGCACATATTAAAAAATGAATACCTTGATCATGAGATGGATAATGCTGTTACCTTTTTCAGTGAAAACTACAATCAAAATATCAATATTGATGATTATGCTACCTCACGAGGCATGAGTGTCAGCTGGTTTATCCGAAATTTCAAAAAATATACCGGTTCTACACCAATGCAATTCATTGTGGGAATCCGCATCAACAATGCTCAGATGTTACTTGAAACAACAACTTATTCCATCCATGAGATTTCTAAGATTGTCGGATATGATAACCAGCTTTATTTCAGTCGGCTTTTTCACAAGCTGAAAGGATATTCGCCGAGAGAATACCGAAAAATAAGAAATAGGTTATGAAATCTATAATGTCATAAAAACTAAATATCAAAAAAGGATGCCAACGAATCAAAGCAGATTACGTGACATCCTCTTCTTTTTATTAGTGCTATTTTATAAATTCAACCGAATAGTAATACATGTACTCATTATCTGTATCTATATGCTCCCCTGCAATATCCTGTATTGGCAACGAGCTTAACCCTTTTTCTCCATAAATCAGTGCTGCTAATCCTTGCTCTGTTCTATACTCTATCTTGCATTTGTTTTCAATAGTCGTTGCTGATCTTCCATAATATTCCCTGTTTTTAACTCCCTCCAAAATTGGTATTTCTGTCATATATTTTGAATATTTATCTGCTGCGATGAGCTTTGCAGTAAAATTATCAAAATCCGGTGTAATGACAATCAATCCATTTGTGGAAGATTTCACATTTTCATAGGAAAGTTCCAAAACTTTTTTATGTGAAACTCGTTGTCCAAGCTGATATTCTGACAAGTAAATAGATAACGTTTTAAATGTATCCCTTGAATTGTATCGAAACCTCATTGTTCCATCAATTCCTGATAACAATTCAGCAGTTTTCATTTCTATACTATCTGAGTCTACTGCTTCAATATAGTTTTGTGGTTGTCGCAATTTATTACATACGATGGATCCAAAAGTAACCATAGATATTCCCACTACAATTTGAAATGATCCATACGGTTCTCCTTGTTGTTCTGAAATTTGTGGATATGTAAATACTGCCTGTTACTATATAAGAGAGTGCTTTTATCTTTATTATTGTTGCTTTTACAGTATATCATTCAGCGTAAAAAAAGTATAGGACAACCGAATATTTGTTCTGTACTTTTTACTGCACCACACAAAAAAGGCAGAGCCTGCTCCACTCAGACTCTGCCTCTCACTTTTTTCTTTTTATACTGCCGTCATTCTTCTACTTTTCTCTCATAAACGATCTCACCGCCAAGAACTGTCATATCCACTTTCGTGGTCTTGATCTCATCCGGATCAATCTTATAAATATCTTTCTCCAGAACTACGAAGTCTGCATTTTTTTCCACTTCGATGGTTCCGTTCTCGTCTTCTGTATAGGAAGCGTAAGCTGCGTTTTTTGTAAAAAGCTTCACCGCCTCATCTACAGACATTTTTTCGGATGGAATCCAGCCTTCCTGTGGCTGACCGCTGATATTTTTGCGGGTGACTGCAAAATAAATATTCTCCATGGCATCAAAGCTTACCACAGGAGCATCCGAACCGCCGGACGTATGGATTCCCATATCCAGCATGCTCTTCCATGCATACACCTTATCCATACGGTGTGCGCCGATGGCAGGTTCCACTGTGTTCATATCCAGATCGATAAATACCGGCTGGATATATGCCAGAAGATCCTGGTCTTTCATCCCCTGCAAAATACGCGGATTGGTGATCTGGCAATGTACGATACCATGTCTGCCCTTTTTATTATCCTTCCGGTAAGGAGATTTCGCTGCTGCCTCAATGACCATATCCATTGCACGATCACCGATACAGTGTACCGCTGCCTGCATCTGATGCCGGTCAAAAAAAGCAAACAGATCGTCAAGCTCCTCCTGACTGAATGTGATGATCCCGGTATTTCCCGGCGAATCCTCGTAAGGCTCATTCATGGCCGCTGTTCTTGCACCAAGGGAACCATCCTGGATCAGCTTCATCGGTCCGACAGTAAAGTGATCCCCCCTCTGTCCGGTACGATATCCTTCCTCAATAAAAGCCTTCGCATCCTCCGCCCGCTCAAAAAGGCACTGCTCATAATGGCGGATACTCAACTCTCCTCTGGCATCCAGTGCCTTGTAGGAGGCCATGATCCGACGCCAGTTTTTTCCCGGAAGTGAGGCAAGATCATCGGACTGTACACCTGTAAATCCACATTCATTCAGCTTCTTCGCACTGTATTTGATGTAGTCTTCCACTTCTTCCTGGGATGGTGCTTCCAATACGGAAGAATAAAACTGTACTGCATTCTCCTTCAGAAGTCCGGTATCCAGGTCAACCTCCTTCTCAATCTCCGGGAACTCCGGGATTTTTTTCAGAAGCTCCAGACCGCAGCTGTTGCACACAGCCACATGCCCGCAGACACGCACCATAATGATGGGGATTTCCATTGAGAGCACATCCAGCTCATCCTTGTGCGGATAGCGTGGCTTATCAAAATGTTCCTCATTCCAGCCTCTGCAGTAGAGCCAGGTCAGCTTCTGACCTTTGCTCTCCTCCAGTCTTTTTTTTGCTGCGGCAAGCATTTCCTCAACACTTGTGCAGTCAAACAGTTTTACAGATCTTTCCACAAATGCATAATGCAGCATATGCATATGTGTATCCACAAAACCGGGCAGCATCAGCCTTCCCTTAAGGTCGATCCGCTTTTTGCAGGAAAAAGCTTCCGCTTCTTTATCAGTTCCCACAAAAACGATCCGGCCATTTTCGATTCCCACAGCCTCTGCCACTTTTTCACTGTCATCCAGTGTTCTTATACATCCGTTAAAAAAAATTGTATCCACTGTTTATTTTTCCTCTTTTTCTTTTTTATCCTCGTAGAAAAGTGCCATATCCTTGTCTACCTTTCCGATTCCCATGTAACGCGCCTTGTAATCCTTCAGCAGTTTAAAGAAAGTACCACTTAAGATAAACAATGTGGCAACATTTACAAATGTAGGGAATACGGTTGTAAAGTCTGCAATTACCCACAGCTGCGCCGGTGTTCCGTTTCCGTAAAGAGTAAGCACTGTGACCAGAAGACCCCATAATGGTGTTCCAAGGATAAAAACCTTCTCTGCAATCTTCAGAACCTTCTGATTATTTTTCAGCCAGTGCTTCAGGATCACGCTGTAGTAGGTGAACCATCCGGTTGATGTTGTTAATCCAAAAAGAAAAATACTGATCGCGATCAGTGCTCTCGCAATGGAGCCCATTCCAGACTCAAATGCTGTCAGTGTCAGCTCTGATCCCTGAAGTCCTGAATTCCAGTAGCCGGTGATGATAACAACAAGACCTGTCATGGAGCAGACTACGATGGTGTCTGCAAATACCTCAAATGCTCCCATCAGTCCCTGTTTTACAGGATGGTCTGTCTTTGCGGAAGCATGGATCATAGGAGATGTTCCCCAGCCTGCCTCGTTGCTGTATACGGAACGGGCAAAGCCAAGACGCATTGCTGTTGCAACACCGGCTCCCATAAATCCGCCGACTGCCGCCTGTGTTGTAAATGCACCCTTGAAGATCAGTCCAAAGGTTTCCGGCAGCTTGTCAAAATTCACTACCAGTATTGCGAGAGAGCCTACAATGTAAAGCATACACATGATCGGTGTCATATAGGAAGAGATCACGCCGACTTTCTTTACACCGCCGATGATGATCAGATAGATCGCTGCCACATACAAAAGTGACGGTACGATGTACGGCAGGTGGAAGGTACTTCCGACAGCCTCTGATACTGTATAATTCTGCAAAGTAATGAACCATGTCATGAAAATACAGCCGCCGAACAGTACTGCAAAAAGTTTCCAGAAGGGAAGCTTTTTCTCTCCGCCAAGCCCCTTCTGCATGTAGTAGGTCGGGCCTCCCTGGTACTCACCGTTTGGCTGTTTCTCTCTGTAGTATACAGCAAGTGTTACCTCTGCCATCTTGATGACCATGGCAAGAAGCGCTGCGATCCAGAGCCAGAATAATGCCCCAGGTCCTCCTGTTGCAATAGCCGTTGCAACACCGGACATATTGGATACACCAACAGTACCTCCGATCGCAATGGAAATAGCCTGGAACGGTGTCAGGCTCTTTCCGTCATCTCCGCCTTCCTGGCGACGTTCTTTACTGAACATGTTTTTCACAATGTAACCAAAATGGCGAAACTGGAAGAAACCGGAACGTACTGTCAGATATACGCCTGTAGCGAGGATCGTGATCAGCAACGGCAGTCCCCAGAGCCAGTTGGTCAGATTTTCAAATAATTCAAACATCTTTTCCTCTCCTGTCCTTCTTATTTTTTGTCTTTTGCATCCACTCGGAAAATCTGTGTATAGAATATAAAAAATCCCCGGAACATGAAGGCAGATACGGATACCCGGTGTTCCCGACATACAGCTCTTCTGCCATATATCTGCGAGCCCCGTTTCTATCCTCTTTATCCTTCATGCTCTGGGGATCTTACATTTCAGCCCACGAATCTTCCAAACGATGACAGTATATCACAGTTCCGGAGGAATTTCTACTTTTTCTGTTTGAATTTTGTATTTTTATTCATTTTTCGTGAATATTACTATTTTACCGTATGGATTCCGGATACTCCACCCCTTCCGGCATGGAATCCCATTCGTTAAGGCCAAGGCTCTGCTTGAATTTCGCCTGTTCAAGCGTAAGCGTCGGGAGATCATCCTGCAGATAATCCATCAGCTCGCTGATGCCTTCCCTTGTCTTGTTATTTACCATAAAGATCCTCTCACAGCCCATGTTCTCCATCCACTGTCTGACCATGGGAATGTTGGCATGGGGAGAATCCACCTTGGTGATGATCCCGATCAGCGGCCGTAGTAGAAAATTCCTGCTGCCGTCACTAAACAGGTTAAAGGGCTCATTGGCTGCCTGTACAATGGCGATCACATCCGCCTCAAAGGAAAAGCAGGCCAGTCCTACGCTGAAATGCTTGGATTCCGCATATTCTCCCGGTGAATCAATAGTATCTTCATTTGTATTGGTATACTGAGTCTTATGATAATGAAGCTCTTCCCCTTTAAGCGCCTGTGTCAGGGATGTTTTGCCGGCTTCACTTCGACCCATCAGAAAAATTTTTTTCATTTTTTATCCCGTCCTGCCTCAGCTTCTGTGGATCTTACAGACATCGAATTTCAATGTCTCATGGAAAAATCGTACCACTTCCTCCACGGCTGTCATCACTTCCGTAAAACCGCCTGTCAGGATCAGCGTCCCGCAGAAACGATCCATAAATCCTACTTCCACATGAGCTGCCTTCACTGCAACATCTGCCGCAACCACGATTGCCTCCCAGGGTGTGACACGGACCATGCCGATGGCATCTCCTCTGTGATCTTCACCTTCATGAACACCGATATGTAACGCAAGATTCTCATATATCGATCTGTCATTTGGTGTAAAAACATGTGCAAAGGAAAGCTCCTTTCCAGGTACTCTCACCCGGGTCAGCCGAAGTCTTCTTCCCTTAAGGTTCTCATAATCATCATGAAACAGCCTCTCCAGCAGTTCTTCCTTTGTTATCCGTTCTTCCATGGTACACTTCCTTATCTCTTGGTGATATTGCATACTACATATCCCAGAGTATCACGGAAATAATCCACGATCTCCTCCATTGCAGTCTGCACATCGGAAATCTCTCCTGTTATGATCAGTGTTCCTGTAAAACGGTCTGCAAATCCAAGATACACATTACCGCTCTTCACAGCAATATCGGATGCGATCACAGCAGACTCGGAAGGTGTCATGTTCATGATACCAATTGCAGATGATCCATAGTCCACCTGCGGATTCAGTCCAAGCTTCTGATATATGATAGGTGCCGGACCACCCATGATATGGGCAAATGTGATCTCCTTACCGGCTACGGTTTCCTGTACGATTCTGATCTGATCTCTATGTTCATCCGCCATTGATGATTCCTCGCTTTCAAAATTTTATATTATTCTCGATCTGATAATATTGGATAATTTTATAAGCCGGATTTCATTCATCCGGCTTACAGCTTCCTAAAGTCAGGCAGATCTTTGAAATCCGCTCTGCTACCTGCTCATGGTCAAAAAACAGTCTGGCAGTTCATCTGATTTAATTTTACTATTTACCAATTTTAATGTCAAGACAATTCTTCGAAAACAAGTCAAAAAACAACGTTTTTAAAAATATAAATCCACAAAAAACAACATTTATTTTCAAATCCTCGCGGAAAACCAGTCAGAAATCTGCTCAGAACTCAAACACCTTCTTAATACTGTCATAATGTAGGAATTTTCCCTCTGCGGCAAACGCCCGGATCTGCTCCAGGGTTGCAAACATATATCCGTCTGTCTCTTCTGTCTGAAGCTTCAGATCCTTATCCTCCACATCCATGACAAAACGGTACACATCCACAAAGTAATTATCTCCTTCCCCCGGGTTCTCTCTTTTATATGTAAAAAGGTATCCGCCCTCTGCCTCACTGGCGTCCAGTCCGGTCTCCTCTTTCACCTCACGGAGTACTGCATCACGGGAAGCCTCTCCTGCCTGGGCTGCACCGCCGGAAACCTCCCACCAGCCCGGAGCCCAGGCCTTTGTCATCACACGTTTAGTAATAAGAAAGGTCTTGTCCGGTCTTGCTACCACGCCCAAAACTGTCAGATGATACTCTCCATCCTTTAAACACCAGTCATTGCGCTTCATAGTTCGTCCTGTCGGTTTCTTATCTGCATCGTAAATATCCCAGAATTCCATTTTTCTATCTCCTGTCTTTTTTACATTTCACGGTAATATGGTCTTACATTTCCGTCTCCCCGTGTTCTGTATCTTTTTTATTTGTTATGATACCACGCTAAAGTCCTGTATGTAAACCCTGGAATCTGCTACCCTTTTCCAGTTATTTTTTTTCAGCTGCTATCTGCACATTCTGCTCCTTTTATCTCATAAGAAAATCTATAGATTATTTTTATTATATCACTTGTATTATGAATTAGTTTTATAGATATTTTTGTTATATAATTAACACAAACAAACGATTCTATTTAAAATAACCAGGGAGGTTTTTCCAGATGAAGAATGATTATCCGCATATTTTTTCCCCATTAACCGTTAAAAATATGACTATCAAGAACCGTATTGTTATGATGCCGATGGGCACCAACTACGGTGAACAGAACGGCGAAATGAGTTTTCTTCATATCAATTATTATGAGCAGCGTGCAAAGGGTGGCACAGGTCTCATCATCGTAGAGAACGCAAGCATCGATTCCCCGCAGGGCTCCAACGGAACCACACAGCTGCGCATCGACCATGACAACTATCTGCCACGTCTTTTCAAATTCTGTGAAAATATTCATAGATACGGAACAAAGATTGCGATCCAGATCAACCATGCCGGAGCTTCTGCTGTTTCTTCCAGGATCAACATGCAGCCGGTTTCCGCATCTGACGTTCCATCCAAAGAAGGCGGCGAGATCCCGCGTCCTCTTTCCAAAAATGAGATCCTTCACATCGTAAAAAAATACGGTGAGGCTGCAAAACGTGCACAGACAGCTGGCTTTGACGCGGTAGAGATCCATGCAGGACACTCCTATCTGATCAGTCAGTTCCTCTCCCCGATCACAAACAAGCGTACCGATGAGTTCGGCGGATCTGTTGAGAACCGTACCCGTTTCTGCCGTATGGTCATCGATGAGGTAAGGAAACAGGTAGGACCTTTCTTCCCGATCATGCTCCGTCTCAGTGCGGATGAGCTGATGGAAGGCGGAAATACACTGGAGGATACTCTGGAATACCTGGATTATCTTCAGGAAGAGGTTGATATCTTTGATGTTTCCTGCGGACTTAACGGTTCCATCCAGTACCAGATCGATGCAAATTATCTCCCGGACGGATGGCGTTCCTACATGGCAAAGGCCGTAAGAGAAAAATTCAACAAGCCATGTATCTCCATGGGTAATGTCCGTGACCCGAAGGTTGCTGAGCGTATCCTGGCTGACGGTGATGCAGACCTGATCGGTATGGGCCGTGGTCTGATTGCAGACCCTGCATGGGTAAACAAGGTTGCCACAGGTCATGAGTGTGACCTCCGCAAATGTATCTCCTGTAACGTTGGCTGTGCCGGAAACCGTATCGGTGTAAACCGTCCGATCCGCTGTACTGTAAACCCATCTGTTCTTGAGGGCGATGTATATAAGAAAAAACATGTAAATAAAAACTGCAACGTGGTCGTTATCGGCGGTGGCACTGCCGGACTGGAAGCTGCCTGTACAGCCGCAGAGGTTGGATGCAATACCTTCCTTCTGGAAAAAAGCAATGAGCTTGGCGGACTTGCATCTCTGATCTCAAAGATCCCTGCAAAGAACCGTCTTGCTGATTTCCCGCACTATCTCATGCATCGTGCTGAACAGCTTGATAATCTTTACATCTTCAAAAACACAGAAGGAACACCGGAAAACATCCGCAAGTTCCATCCGAATATCATCGTAAGCTCCACCGGCTCCGCTCCGCTTCTGCCTCCGATCGCAGGACTGAAGGATCGTATTGACAACGAGAAACATAATATTTATTCTATTCTTGGTATGATCAGCCACATTAATGATTTTCCGAAGGATCTGGAAGGCAAAAAGGTTGTTGTTGTAGGCGGCGGTGCTGTAGGTCTTGATGTTGTGGAATTCTTTGCTGACAGAAACGCAGACATCTCTATCGTTGAGATGATGGATCAGATCGGACGTGATCTTGACCCGGTAAGCAAAAATGACACAAAGACCATGATGAAAAAACACAATGTACATCAGCTTACAAAAACTGCTCTCCTTGAGGTTAAGGATTCTTCCTTCCTTGTCAGGGGCGACGGTGAGCCTTATGAGCTTCCATTTGAGTACGGCTTCGTATGTCTCGGAATGAGAGCTCAGGGACAGCTTTACCAGAACCTCACAGAGGAATTTTCTTCTGAGGATGTTGAGATCATGAACATCGGCGACAGCCAGAGAGCAAGACGAATCATTGACGGTACCCAGGAAGGACGCAATATCCTTACCATTCTTGAGCAGAAAGGATACCTTTAATATTTTTCCGCTATACCCTTTCCGGGAACACTTCAATCCTTCTACCGGAAAGTGTATATAGATCTGTTACAGTTCACTCGGTGATCCGTAACATAGATTTTCCACGTCTTCCTCCCCCGCAGCCGTCCGGAGAATGTCCGCAACTTCTTCAGATCTATGTGGTGGGAGGTTTAAAAAAGACAAATCTTCATCCAGATTTTACCAATGAGAGGAGTTATTACCATGTCAGAAAGAATCACAGGACATACCGAGCTGATTGGTCTTATGGCATATCCGATCCGCCACTCCAGCTCTCCTGCCATGCAGAATGAAGCTTTTGCAAAGCTTGGCTATGATTATGCATATCTTGCATTTGAGGTTGGTGCAGACGAGATCGAGGATGCTGTAAATGCCATCCGTACTCTGAAAATGAGAGGTTCCAACGTTTCCATGCCGAACAAAACGCTGGTAGGCCAGTACCTTGACGAGCTTTCACCGGCAGCAGAAATGTGCGGCGCTGTAAACACCATCGTTAATGATCATGGTCATCTTACAGGCCATATCACAGACGGTATCGGATTTATGGCAGCACTGAAAGACAATAACATCAACGCCATCGGAAAGAAAATGACCATCGTAGGTGCAGGTGGTGCCGCAACTGCTATCGAGATCCAGGCAGCACTTGACGGTGTAGGCGAGATCGTGATCTTCAATCGCAAAGATGAATTCTGGGACCGTGCAGTATCTACGGTAGAAAAGATCAACACCAGAACTTCAAGCCATGCTGTTCTCTATGATCTGGCAGATCTTGACCAGCTGAAAACAGAAATGGCTGACAGTTATATTTTCGTAAATGCGACAGGTGTTGGAATGAAACCACTGGAAGGTCAGTCCGTTGTTCCGGACAAGTCTTACTTCCGCCCGGAGCTTATCGTTGTTGACGTGCCTTACTCCCCTCTTGAAACTGCTATGCGTTCTATGGCAAAGGAAGTTGGCTGCAAGACAATGAACGGCCTTGGCATGATGCTTTTCCAGGGCTCCGCTGCATTTGAACTGTGGACCGGCGAACCGATGCCGATCGAACATATGAAAGAGATTCTTAACATCAGATACGACGACTAAACTGCTATCTGTTCCTGTCGTATCAGAAAGGACCATTATGAAAACAGTTCAGGTAAGAAATATCACACTCGGAGAGGGAAGACCGAAGATCTGTGTCCCGATCGTGGGACAGACAAAGGATGATATCCTCCTTGAGGCAGGGACCTTCGCAAGGATCCCCGTAGACGTTGTGGAATGGCGTGTTGACTGGTTTGAGGACGTTTTTGACACAGACAAGGTTCTGGATGTGGCAAAAGATCTCCAGACCGTTTTAAAGGACACTCCGATCCTCTTCACCTTCCGTACTGCAAAAGAAGGCGGAGAAAAAGCGATCTCCAACGAAGCTTACAAAGCACTCAACATGGCTGTCGCAAAAAGCGGCTATGTAGATCTCATTGATGTAGAAGCCTTCACAGGTGAGGAGATCGTAAAAAGCATGATCCAGGAAGCACACAGCTATGGCGTAAAGGTCATCGCTTCCAACCATGATTTTGACGCAACTCCTGAGAAGGATGAGATCGTGCGCCGTCTTCGCATGATGCAGGACTATGGCGCAGATATCCCGAAAATGGCTGTTATGCCAAGAAACAAACAGGACGTGCTTACACTCTTAAGTGCCACGCTGGAAATGTCCGAGCAGTTCGCCGACCGCCCGATCATTACCATGTCCATGGCAGGTACAGGTGTTGTCAGCCGTCTCGCTGGCGAAACCTTCGGTTCCGCCCTTACCTTCGGTGCAGCTACCAAAGCTTCCGCACCGGGACAGATCAATGTCAACGAGCTTGCACAGGTTCTTGACATTATCCACAAAAGCCTGTGATCCTGTAACCTCCCATAAAAAGGATCTACGGTAGATTTTTGTAACAGAACGCGAATTATAAACCAGTTTTTAAACCCAATTGATGTAACAAATTTTTGCAATTTTAATCCCATAATAGCAAATCTATTAAAATAATAATTAAAAACAACAAATCTCATGACAAAAAGAAGAAGTGTGCTGACCCATCCAGCACACTTCTTCTTTTTCTGTTTTTTATATCTTTGTTATTCCTCTGATCAATTTTTATCCTCGATGGCATTCTCCTCTTTCTTTCTGGGGTCCCAGTTTGAAAGGAAGATATTCAGACCGAAGCCTACAGCCAGGGCCCATGCGGATGCCCATGCAGTTCCCTGGGTTGCAAGCACAGCTGCCATAACACCTGCGATCATCTTGTCACGGTCTGTTCTGCAGTAATCCATACCGATCCTTGCACAGACAAAGGCCTGAAACATCAGAGTAATGGAGGAACCGACTCCGAAGATCGGACGGAAGAAGCTTACAACCGGAATGATCAGCACACTTAAAAACGTTGCAATACGGAAGGATGCCATACCGCCGATCAGAGACTTCATGGCTTTCTTTCCCTCCTTGTAACGGATGGAAACAGATACTGTCATTCCAACCCATAACGGACCGGAAAGCGGCGGGAACGGGGCAATGACGGAAAGGATCAGGTTCCTGATGCCGCTGACCAGGTTGGAGCGGCTGGAATTGAAATCAATGTACTCATCATCTCTGGACTGGCGTGCCTCTGTAACCAGTGTCTCTGTGGTAACAAAATCACCAAAGGCGATAACATAGCATACAAGTGCCAGAGGAAGCGCTTTGACAAACATGGAGACCGGCGGGATTCCCACACCAAAGATACTTACCTGTGAGATGATCTCTTTGAACTGCGGGATCTTGATAAAGGTTCCCAGCTCCAAACCAGGCGCATCCAATTCTCCTACAAGAAGACCTACCACCATGGCGATCAGATACGGAAAAAGGTTTCCATACCTGGCAACAAGATCCAGGAATTTGTTGTTCTTTCTCTTCTCCTGATATTTATCTGAAAAGCTGATCAGGATCAGAAGGCCTACACCGGCAACGATCGCCAGCGGATACTTATGCATGTTGCCGCCCTCTCCCAGCTGTCCTGCCATAACCGTCACCGGCGCAGCAAGAAGGATACCACCCTTAACAGAATTTGGTACTGCATGGACAAATTTATCCGCAAGCTTGGTGATGCCCATAAATATGAACACGAGACCAACCAGCATCTGCAGGGCGATCATTGCCTGGATACGTTCTTTTCCCATAGGGAAGCCTTCCAGGAATACGATCGTCAGCGGAAGGGTCGGTGTGATCCATCCCGGTACAACCGGATCACCAAGTAAGCTGTGTAGCATATACAGCATGGTCTCTATGATCACACAGCTCCATGCCAGCTCATAAGGCAATCCCAGATATTGTTCCAGATAAGGAACCGCCGCCAGTGCCGTAACCCCGAGGATCAGGCCCTGGATAAACTCTACGGACTCAATTTTATAGTGAATAAACGGAAAACGAATCTGAAATGGCCCAAACGGAATGTAGGGCAGTTCGTTTTCTCTTCGCTGTCTTGCTGCACGTGCCATAACGATTCTCCTTTATCGTTTTTTTTGATAATACCTATATAGTATCTTTTATTTTGTAAGTTTGTTAATTAACAAACATTTTCAGAAACGGTAAAGTCCAATCCGGGAATTGTTCCCGAATTGGAACTTTGTTTTGCACAGATTCAGTCATCATTGTCTGTATCCATACAATGATTCACTTTTTTTACTGTAGTCAAACGGATATTCACCCCAAGGGATTTCCTTGATTCAGTCAAGCCTCTTTTCCACGGTTCATCTTAACGAACAGTGCAAGAAGGATTCCTATGAATGTCACTGCCATATTGAGAAGCAGGATCATTCTCGGAGCACTGGTTCCGGCAGTCTTTGTAATGTAGCCGGCCAGTGTCAGAATGGTGTAGTTCGCAACGCTGGATGCGATCATGACCATGGATGTTGCAGTTCCCTTGTTTTCCGGGAAGAACTCCGCAGTTGTGGAAACAGCCAGCTGAAGCACACCGCCTGCGCCTGCAAAACCGATCACAAATCCACCGATAAGACAGATTGTCGGATTCTGGATAAAGTAGCAAAGTCCCAGCAT
Source organism: Blautia sp. SF-50 (assembly GCF_900101315.1). Lineage (NCBI taxonomy): Bacteria > Bacillati > Bacillota > Clostridia > Lachnospirales > Lachnospiraceae > Blautia > Blautia sp. SF-50. Next base: position 155,700 of record NZ_FMUW01000004.1, on the reverse strand, counting down.
GATGAAAGAGATCATTGGATAAATGATCAGGATATTGATCTCCTTCAGTCCTTTTTTGATAAATACAGAGGAACACAGGATCGCTGCAAAGGTTCCTACTGCATAGAAGGACTGGATCTTGGAAGGATCACTTAAGTTATAAAGCTTTCCGAGCTCCTGATTACAGTTCAACCACAGCATGAATGTAGAAGAGCTTGTAAATCCGATGAGGATTGCTGCAAGAGCTGCAGGAGTGATCTTTAATTTTGCTTTTTCTTTCTTTACTGTACCTGCTGTATTTCTCTCCGGGAATGGCAGGAACAGGATCAGGATTCCATCGATAAAGATCGCAGCACCTGCAACAATAAAGATGGTTCTGTAGGACATATTCGCCGCTGCTACAAATCCGATGAGGAAAGGAAGCAGAAACTGGCTGATACACATGGAGAATTTTGTAAACAGGTTCGCTACAGAAGGATTATTTACATAGATCTCCATACATGTAGGGCTTACGCAGGTATCCAGGAAGGAGTTTGCAATACCACCTACAATAGCAAAGGCATAGGCAACTCCCATAGACGGAGCAAATGCGATTCCCATAAAGTATGCTGCATAGCAGATCACGCCAATGATCCCGCTTAATCTGCGTCCGAATTTGTCGGACAGGGGACCGGAAAACGGAAGAGAGATCAGTCTTCCAAGTCCAAGTGCGGCAATTACAGATACTACCATGCTGACATCCATAGTTCCATCACTTAAAGCCTTTGCTCCCCAGTGAGCCGCAAGCTCCGGCTTGTACTGACCCATGATGGAAGCTCCGATTCCATGGATGAAATATGTAAAATACAGCGCAATAGAAGTAATCACTAAATTTTTCTTACCTGTCTGGCTCATTTTTCTTATTTCCCTTCGTTCTCAGCCTGAAATTTCTGGTACTCATCTGTCGGCATCTCAAGACCTGTGTAAAGCTTGTAAGATGCTGCACCCTGCCACAGAAGCATTCCTTTTCCGCCTACAGCAAGCTTCACGCCTGCTTCTTTTGCTTCTTTTACCATCTTTGTCTCTGCCGGATTGTATACGCAGTCAGCAACAACAAGATCCTTATGGAACATGGATTTATCAACCAGTGTGATGTCATCATGTGGTTTCATTCCTGCAAGTGTTCCGTTCGCGAGGATATCTGCGTTTGCGATCTCTTCTCTCAGTTTGTCCTGGTCGTCAAGGCAATATACGCTTACTTTGCAGTCCGGTACTTCTTTTGCAAGCTTCTCAGCAGTTCCTTTTGCTCTGTCAAGGAATGGATCGTCAGGATTGAAGATCGCGATGGATGCAGCTCCGTCAAGGGCACACTGTACAGTAAGGGCTGTAGCTGCACCGCCTGCTCCGAGGACTACCATCTTTTTACCCTTTACATCAACACCGTGCTCTTTCAGATTGCGGACAAATCCGATACCGTCTGTGATATGTCCAACAAGTTTTCCATCCTCATTTACGATAGTATTTACAGCGCCGATGATCTTTGCTGCCGGTGAAAGCTCGTCTACACACTGAGCTACTTTGTTCTTGCAAGGCATGGTTACATTGCAGCCTCTCATTTTGAACAGACGCATTGCATCAAGAGCTGCCGGAACCTGATCCTCTTTGATATCAAATGCCATGTAAGCATAGTCCAGGTTATGGTACTGGAAGCTGAAGTTGTACATAGCCGGGGATCCTGAATGTCCTACAGGGCTTCCGATCAGTGCAAGTAAACCAGTTGTTCCTTTAATTCTCTGTTCCATTTCTTTTTACCTCCTGCATTTTTCCCTGTCAGACACCGGATATATTTTCTCCGGTGTCTGTCGGGCCATCTTTTTAATCTTTATACTGTCCGGTTTATCGGATAGTTATTTTCTTTTGTATCAATACGATCAGCGACTGGCAGATCAGATCCTGGAAGCTACCTCATAAGCCTCTTTTGTTGCATCCAGTGCACGTCTTGCACGGATAGCATCTCCGATCACATGTGTCTCAGGTACAAGGTCTTTGATCTTCTCTTCCAGAGGATTGTAGTTGCGGAATCCCATGGAAAGGATCACAGAATCATATCCTCTTGACTCGTGACGTACTCCGTCAGCGGTCTCATATTCTACCCCGTCTTCATAGAATTTGCATACCTTTGCTCCGGTGATCTCCTTGATTCCGTAGTCCTCGAAATCCTTCATCAGATATACTCTGTGCTCGTGGATCACGTCTGCACCTACGGTATCACGGAACTCGATAACAGTTACATCATGCTCCTGCTCGCCTAAAAATGCAGCTGTCTCGCATCCAACCATTCCACCGCCGACAACGAGAACCTTTTTTCCTGCTGCTCTCTTGCCATCCAGAAGGTCAGAGCCGTGGATGATAGCCGGATTGTCGATTCCCTCGATTGGAAGGATCAGAGTCTTGGAACCGGTGGCAATGATCACGCTGTCCGGCTTCTCTTCTTTGATAAGCTCCGGAGTTACCTCACAGTTCATCACGATCTTAACGCCATCCTTCTGGCAGCGATGGATGTAGCTGCGGATCATGTTTGTGATGTCACCTTTTCCCGGCGGATATGCAGCAAGTCTCATGTTTCCGCCGAGAACATCTCCTGCCTCATAAAGCGTTACCTCATGTCCTCTCTCTTTTGCGATAAATGCAGCGGAAAGTCCTGCAACACCGCCACCGATAACCATAACCTTCTTCGGCTCTTCCGCTTTCTCAAGCGGCTCTGCCTCATGACCCAGGAATGGGTTTGTCAGACAGCATACCGGATTTCCTGCATACATGTTTGCAACACAGCCCTGAAGACAGGCGATACAAGGAGTCATATCCTCAAGACGCTCTTCCTGTGCTTTCTTCGGCATAGCCGGATCTGCAAGGCTCTGACGTCCGAATGCTACAAGGTCTGCTCTTCCTTCTTTTACCATCAGCTCTGCGAACTGTGGCTCTGTATAACGTCCAACTGTGATCACCGGAATATTTACCGCACGTTTGATCTCCTCAACCTCTGCTGCAGAGAATCCACCGTGGATAACAGTCGGTGCCCACATAAACTCATCCTTGATATGAACGGCACGGGATACATGGAGTCCGTCCAGTCCGCAGCTTTCCAGATATGCTGCGATTGCTGCACTGTCGTGGACATCAAGTCCGCCCGGAACCTCATCTGCACAGTTGATTCTTGCAAGAACTGCAATCTTTCCCTGTGTTGCTTTTTTAACTTCCTCGATGATCAGACGGGAGAAACGCATACGGTTCTCAAAGCATCCGCCAAACTCATCCACTCTCTTGTTTGTTCTCGGAGAAAGGAAGGTACTTACCAGATAACCGTGTGCCATATGGATCTCAACAGCATCTGCTCCTGCTTCCATTGCTCTTCTTGCAGCCTCACCGTAGCCTTTGATCAGCTCGTAAACTTCCTCAGTTGTAAGCTGCTTCGGAATATCACGGCCGCACACTGACGGGATACTGGTTGCTGCTGTGATCGGTGCTCCTGCGTTCTTTGCATTTCCTTCCGGACCTGCGTTCTGAAGCTGGATGGACACCTTTGCTCCTTCTGCATGACATCCGTCGATAACCTTGCGGAAGCTCTCAATCGTAGAGTCGTCATAAAGACATGGTTTACGCGGGCCGCCCTTTGCGCCCTTGTGAACTACAGTAGCCTCGATGGTGATCAGACCAAATCCGCCTTTTGCTCTTTCTCTGTAATATGCAGCGGACTGCTCACTCATTGTTCCGTCTGTGTTTGCAAAGTTATTTCCCATTGGCGGAACAACAAAACGGTTCTTTACTGTCATAGGACCGATCTCGATCGGCTGAAACATCGCATTGAATTTCATATGCGTTCTCCTTTCCTTTGAAACAATCTTTTTGTTTCTTTCACGGTAACGCCCTGTCACCGGTATGACGTCGGAAACAGGGGCCCGTCTGAAATATTAGTTTCTTATATTAATTACAGTACTTCCGGCCAAGCCTCTTCCAGTACCTTCTTTGTGTTCTCATATGTATGTTTTGCAGCATACTCGATACCTTTTTCAAGGTTTGCATCGCTGATAACCTCTACGCCGATGGCATTTGGTCTGATGCCTTTTTCTTTGATCATTTTTACGAACGGTACTGTTGTTCCGATTCCTGTTCCAGGAGCAAGACGGTCATGCATGGACTCATCTCTTAAGATCGTTGTTGCATATGGTCTTTCCCATACATCGTTGATCTGGATGGATACGATCTTGTCTGCCGGGATTCCCTCAAGTACGGAAAGCTCGATCGGCTGGTTTGCTCTTACCCAGTGCCATGTATCAAGGATCAGTTTCGCATTCTCGCAGTCAGCAGCTTTTACAACAGCCCAGCCCTTTTTCACATCCGGGATTCCGCTGTATGGCATTGGCTCAACACCGATGATGTATTTGCCTGCTCTGTGGCAAAGCTCACGAAGCTTCTGTGCTGTGTACTCTACGGAATAGTTCTCCATCAGTCCGCAGTTGATCTGTTTTACGTTAAATAATTCACACATATGGAAGCAGAGCTGTTCTTTGTATTTCTGCTCATAGGAACGATGCTCCTCTGCCCACTGCACGATGTACTCAACCTCTGTTACCTTCATGTCATATTTATCCAGGATCGCCAGGATATCCTCATCGAAAAGTCCCTCATTCAGGGCATCTACGTAGGTTTCTGCTCTCAGGCCGATTCCCTCATAGCCAGCCTCTTTGGCAGCTTTTACACGGTCCTCAAATTTGCACTGATCTCCCAGTGTCCAGGAACTGATTGTGATTGGAAATTCTTTTGACATGATAATTCCTCCTGAAAATTTAAATAATTTTATTTGTTTTTTTTTAATTATTTTGTATCTTTTTTCTATAAGCATTATATAACTTTGTTAAATACAAAACAAATTGATTGTACCAGGAGAATCCATAGATTTTATCAATATATCATGTTATACTATATAAAACACATTCAGCCGTATTGCCGCCGTCACTGCATACGGCCCGGCAAATCTCTTATGTCTGTCAGACTTACCGGGGATCTGTTCGAAGTAAAACATTCAGATAAACTTACGAAAGGAGTATTGAAAAATGAATCTGTATCATCTTCGCTATTTCGTGACACTGGCTCATCTGGAGCATTATACAAAAGCTGCGGATGTTCTGGCCATCACACAGCCCAGCCTAAGTCACGCGATCTCTTCTCTGGAGGAAGAGCTTGGAGTGAAATTATTTGAAAAAAACGGACGGAATGTTTCTCTCACCAAATATGGCAAGTCTTTTCTGGAGGATGTGGAACAAACCCTGAACCGGCTGGATTCCTCCGTAAACGGTCTCCAGCTTGCAGGAAAGGGAGAAGGACAGATCGATGTGGCTTTTCTCAGAACTCTGGGTGTTGACTTTATGCCAAAGATCATCCGCAGCTTTCTTAATGCCAATAAGGGAAAACAGATCCATTTCAATCTGTTCTGTGATAAGGTTCTTACCGGCGATATCCTCACCGGACTAAAAGAGAAGAAATACGATATCGGCTTCTGTTCCAAATTTGACGACGAACCACTGATCGAATTTATTCCGGTTGCCAAGCAGGATCTGGTCGTCATCGTTCCGCCGGAACATCCTCTTGCTGAGAAATCCGAGATCCATCTGGAGGAAACGCTTCCATACAAGCAGATCATCTTCAAGAAGAGAAGCGGTCTCCGCCAGATCATTGACCAGTTATTTAAGAGCATCGGTCAGTACCCGGATGTGGCTTTTGAGATCGATGAGGATCAGGTTGCCGCAGGATTTGTTGCCAATGATTTCGGCATCTGCATTGCACCGGATATCCCGATTCTGCACTCTCTGAACCTTAAGATCCTGCCCCTTGTCTCTCCAAGCTGGCAGCGGAATTTCTACATGGCCATGCTGAAGGATGTATACCATCCGCCGGTCGTGGAAGCCTTTAAGAAATTTGTGATCGAGGAAACCTCGAGGGAGATTTTTTATAAGACCAATTAAACGATCTGTTCATCTGCAAATATATGGTCCGGATCTTTTATATCATAAAGGACAGCTGTCCGATCTCCGTTCTGTTTCTGTACGGTTTATCGGACAGCTGTCCCTTTTATATGTAAAACTATTCTGTTTTATGATCAGCAGTTATTTATTTGCCTCTGCCTCACGAAGTCTGTGGATCAGCTCCTCGCAGATCTCAAGCTCACTCTTTCCGTCTGTCTCAACAACTATATCTGCTGCTGCCTCATATTTCGCGCGACGTTTTTCCAACAGATCAGCGATAAATGAAACATTTTTGTTGTTCTCAAGTAAAGGACGGTCATGATTATCCTTTACACGTTCCAGAATCGTTTCCGGCTTTGCAGTCAGAAGTACAACACGGCCATTTTTTTTCATCTCGGTAACATTGCGCTCCCGCATCGGAACACCACCGCCACAGGATACTACAACATTCGATCTGGACTGCATCTCGATCAGAAGATTTGTCTCGAGCTCACGGAAATACTCTTCACCGTAAGTCTCAAAGATATCGGAAATGCTCATTCCCTGTCTCTCCACGATACACTGATCCATCTCCACAACATCCATGGCAAGAACATTCTTCAGATAATCGGAGATCGTAGATTTACCAGCTCCCATAAATCCGATCAGGAAGATATTATAATTGAAAAGATTTCTGGACTGGATCCTTTTACTGTTCTGTGTGATGCTTGCAAAAACATCATTGACCTCTTTCTTATGACGTCTGCCTTCCATTCTGGCTTCCAGCCATCCTTTCTGCTTCGCCTCCTGTTCCGGCTGAAGTACCGGAAGATCGTTAGCTTCCTTGTATACCATGATGTCCTCTACGATCCTGTTTCTCATAAGGAGTGCGTCCAGGATGATCTCATCGCACTGTCCAAGGCTTTCTCTTAATACTTCTAACTGGTTCATAATATCTCCTTTACTTCGTTCATTTTATTACGGATTTCCGTCATCACTTTATCACTTTAAATCAAGTATCTATCCTTATTATACCAACTGGTCATTTTTATCTCAACCCAAATTTTCATTGAATTTACGCATGTGATCTATAGATTATTTTTATATTTTTTAGGCACGGCAAAGATATCTGACGCAGGACTTCACGCTATGATGGACTGGATTGTTTGCAGTAATTTATGGAATTGCTATAGTATTCACGCCAGGATCTGTGTCAAAAAAATCTCCGCCCTTTTACAGAAGCAGAGATTTTTTACAGAAATTTTATCACCAAGATTCTACTGTATCACTTCATAGATCCGGTAATGCTTGTATATATAATCCCGGAACTGCTCCACAAGCGCACTTGGATACCGGTTTTTCATCATTCCCATGTATATGTAACGACGGCAGTGCAGATTCTCAATATTTAAGATTTTCACAGGAAGTGTATGGATCACCGGTACATCCGGCACAATGCCTACACCAAATTCCTCCGCCACCATACCTGCCAGTGCACCATCCTCTTCTACCTCAAAGGCCGTCTCCGGTGAAAGTCCTTCCTTTTCGAAAAGCTCCCGGATCACAAAATACAGTCCGCTTGCAGGGGTAAAGGTCACCTGCGGATACTGCCCCAGCTCTTTTATGGTCACTGAATTTCGGTCTGCAAGAGCATGGTTCTCAGGCACTACAGCCACCAGCTTTTCTTCTGACACCGGCACAAAGCTGATCTCCTTCTCACCCTCTGCCCGGGAACAGAAGATCACGTCGAATTTCTCTTCTTTCAGACCCCGGATCAGACTTCCGGTAGCTGCATTCTGAAAACGGAAATCAATCTTCTTCCCCTCCTGTTCATTAAGGAAGCCCCGGACAAGCTCCGGGATAAATCTGCGTCCCTGGGTATGGATATACCCGATGGAAATACTTCCTCCCGGAATCCTTGCCGCTTCCTGTATCCTCTCCACACCAAGATTCAGGATATGTAAGGAGTCCTGCACATATTTCAGAAACATTTCCCCGTATTTGGTCATGGTCACATTTCTTCCGTGACGCTCAAAAAGTGGAACCTGCAGTTCCTTTTCAAGGTTGGAGATCGCATGGCTCAGGCTTGGCTGGGTTATATCCAGCCTCTTGGCTGCTCTGGTATAATTTTCGATCTGGGCAAGAGTCACAAAATATGTGAGCTGATTTAAGTTCATATGTCAAAAAATCCTTTCTTTCCTCCGCGCGAGAGACTTTCAGGCAGGTAAGCTCAGACACCTCGCTGCCTGGTCTGTTTCACACTCCAAGGCTCAGGAGTTCTTTTCCCGCCGCAAGTCTCTCATAAAACTGCTCATAAAAATCCCGCTTCTCATCATAAGGCTTCCTGTAAAACTGGTTCACCACATACATGTTCAGGTTTCGGATCAGATCACTGTCCTCGCTCTCATAGAGAACCGACTGGACATCCAGAAGAAAATAATGCCAGTCACAGACAAATTTTTCGTAATTTCGAAAATCCGGAGTATCTACCCATTTCCGGACCTTGATCTTACTGCGGCTGGTCTTTTTGCACTCGTGGATCTGAAGGATGTATTTAAAACTCCCGTCCTCATAGTATCTTCCCAGCGGGAACAAACGGCAGAAGCCCGGACGGAAACTGTGGATGGAGCATCTTCCGTTGCCATTCAGAAATACGCATCGTTCCTCTGCCCCTGTCATCCTAAGATGCGGCAGAATATTTCCGTCTGTGACGCCAAGCTCTATTTTTCCGGTAAGCAGCTGGTCCACACTTAAGTGAAGTCCCTGACTTAACCGCCATACATCCAGCGGATCCAGTACAACAGAATCTCCCATTCCCTTACAGCAGTCAAAACAGCCCTTACAGTCCTGACAGTCTGCCTTTACCATGTCATTTGCCTCGTATAAACGACCGTCGGAAATTTCCTCCAGTGTAACCTCCCGCCGCATCAGACAAGTGCCTCCAGTCCTGTAACTCCCCAGTCCTCAGCCAGGCTTTTCAACCCGTCCAGGATCTCCTCCCTGGAATAATCGTGATCATCCAGGTAATCTACGTCCATATCATTGAGATGCAGATAAAAGGTAAGGGCAAGCTCCAGATAATCCGGATCATCTTCCTCCATGTTCATAAGAAGCTCATTTTCCGCTCCGTTGATATCACCCTCATCAGCAAGTCCGATAACCTTCTTAAAAAGCTGGTCTGCCTCTGTATAATCTGCCTCTGCTGCAGGAAGTGTATACTGCGGCATATCTCCCTTAAGAAGAAGTCTTGTGATCAGTCTTGCGATATCCTGAATATTTCCTGACATTCTGTCATCCTGTAATCCCAAATCGTTTTCCTCTCTTTCTGCTGTCCTGTTCTGCCAGACACATTTCTCCGACCGACGTATCTGCATCCGGTCCTCCGCTCATCCGAACCCCGGATATCTGGACAGGCAATTTATTTAATCCAGTTTAATTCCTGACAACGCCTGCGCAAATGCATTGTTCACCGGCTCATTGGCCTCTTTCTGCTATTTCTTAAGATAACGCTGCACATCACGCTTATTCACACCTGCACCCTCTTTGGCTCGTCTTGCCTGGAAGGATGAAAGCTTTTCTTTATAGCCGCACTGACATACAAAGGTCTCTTCTTTTCCCTTCAGAAGCATCTCCATACGCTTATGGCATTTCGGACAGCGCGCATTGGTGGTCCTGGATACTGTCTCTCTGTATCCGCATTCCCGGTCCTCGCACACTAGCATTTTGGCATTCTTTCCGTTGACTGCCAGGAGATGTTTGCCGCAGTTAGGGCACTTCTTGTTTGTCATATTGTCATGGCGGAAGGTTCCCTGTCCGCCTTTGATCTCATCTACGATCTCACAGGCATATTTACGGATCCCTGTGAGGAATTTATCCTGACGGAGCTTTCCGTTTGCAATATCACTGAGCTTCATCTCCCAGTCTGCGGTAAGCTCCGGCTTTTTCAGTTCTTCCGGAACCAGCTCCAGAAGCTGTTTCGCCTTGGAGGTAATGTAGATCTCATTACCTCTTTTTTCCATCATAAAGCTGTTGAAAAGCTTCTCGATGATGTCCGCTCTTGTGGCTACCGTTCCAAGTCCACCGGTCTCACCAAGGGTTTTTGCCGCTTTTTTGTCGTGGCTTTCCATAAAATGAACCGGATTTTCCATGGCACCAAGAAGTGTGGCCTCTGTAAATCTGGCCGGTGGTTTTGTTTTGCCTGCTGTAAGAGCTGCTCCTTCCACAGTAAGTATCTGACCTTCCGTAAGCTCCGGAAGCTTCTGGTCTTTCAACTTATCACCGGATTCCTCTTCATCCTCATCCTGCCAGCCGCCTTCATAAACCTCTCTCCACCCTGCACTTTTTACAATACGTCCGCTTGCAGCGAAAGTTTCTCCTGCTGCAGTTCCTTCCATGCTTACCAGCTCATATACAGCCGGCGGATACAGCACGCTCAGGAAACGGCGTACTACCATATCGTAAATCTTCCGTTCCTCGTTGGTCATATGATCCAGCTGTACAAACTGTTCTGTAGGAATGATGGCATGATGGTCACTGACTTTTTTGTCATCCACAAAGCCAGCACTGGTCTGGATCGGTTTATTGACCAGCGCACCGGCAAGTTTTCGATAAGGACCTGTCCCGCATGCCTGAAGACGCTCTTTAATGGTAGGAACTACATCTTTTCCTATATATCTAGAATCCGTTCTTGGGTAGGTAAGGACTTTGTGATTCTCGTAGAGCCTCTGCATGATATTCAGAGTTTCCTTTGCAGAAAAGCCGTATTTCTGATTGGCTTCTCTCTGAAGAGTGGTCAGGTCATAAAGCCCCGGCGCATAGGTCTTCTTCGGCTTTCTGGAAACCTTTGTTATGGTAAGGCTGCTTTTTCCTGCCTTTGTCTGGATCTCCTGGGCACGCTCCTTCTTAAAGGTACGGAGGCTTCCGCTTTTTCCGTCACGCCAGGTCCAGCGTACATTTCCCGCCTGCAGAATGATCCCGTAATAATCCTCCGGCTTAAATTCCCGGATTTCCTGCTCTCTTCTTGCGATCATGGCAAGGGTGGGGGTCTGCACACGTCCGCAGGAAAGCTGGGCATTATATTTACAGGTCAGTGCTCTGGTCCCGTTCATTCCCACCAGCCAGTCCGCCTCCGCCCTGGCCTGTGCCGCACGGTAAAGATCATCATAATCATGGCCGTTTTTAAGGTGGGCAAAGCCGTCACGGATTGCTTTGTCCGTTACGGATGAGATCCACAGACGCTTGATAGGTTTATGGCAGTCTGCCTTTGCAAGGATCCATCTTGCTACCAGTTCTCCCTCACGTCCGGCATCTGTGGCAATGATGATCTCCCCGATATCCTTCCTGTAAAGCTGGGTTTTCACCGCATTGTACTGCTTGGAGGTCTGGCGTATCACCACCAGTTTCATTTTCTCCGGCATCATGGGAAGCGTGGAAAGCTCCCATTTGGTATATTTTTTATCGTATTCTTCCGGATCTGCCAGTGTTACCAGATGTCCCAGGGCCCAGGTCACTACATAGGCTTTTCCTTCCAGGGTTCCGTTCCCCTTCTGACTGCAGTGGAGGACTCTAGCAATGTCTCTGGCAACGGATGGCTTCTCCGCAATTACTAATGATTTCATATTTTTTCTTTCACCTCTTACTCTTTGGAGCCTGTTTCCTAATGGCTCCGGGGTTCAACTATTATAGCATGAAAAAAGCACTTCGTCCAGAAAAGGGCCGAAGCCTTTTTCCGTCGAAATGCTCTTTACTTTCATATTACTCTCAGCAGCTGTTCATGCACATTTTCCACTGATCTTATAGCCCACTCCACGAACTGTTTCCACCAGATCTCCTGCCGGGCCAAGCTTCTGGCGAAGGGTACGGATATGTACATCTACGGTTCTGCTCTCCCCGTCGAATTCATATCCCCAGATCTGATTTAAAAGCTGTGTTCTGGAAAGAACCGTACCACTGTTTTTCAAAAGGAGACAAAGCATCTCGTATTCTTTCAGTGTCAGATTCACAGGCTCCTGATCAACAGTTACCTCATGTCTTCCCGGACATACATAAAGATTTTCCATACGATACTCCTCTGCGCCATTGTCCTCTGATCTCCGAAGAAGGGCACGTACCCTGGAGATCAGTTCCATCATGCGGAACGGCTTCGGAATGTAATCATCTGCACCGCTGTCCAGACCTACCACGGTATCAAACTCACTTCCTTTTGCAGTAAGCATGATCACCGGAAGTTTCCGCACATCCGGACGGATACGGATTTTTTTTAAAATAGACAGTCCGTCTTCCTCCGGAAGCATAATGTCCAGAAGCACCAGTGAAGGCAGTTCTTTTTCCAGCGCTTTCCAGAAAAGTGATGGCCGTTCAAAACCCTGTGCCTCCAGACCCTGACTGTTTAATGTATATACAACAAGTTCACGGATACTTTCATCATCTTCCACAAGATATATCATAATTTTCCTCCAGCTTCATTTTTCATCTGATACGTGCAAGTATAAAGTGCATTCGTAAAATCCAACATAGAAAAAAGGTTAAGTTTATGTAAAATATAGAAATCCTTAAGAAATTTTAATTTGTAAAAGCCGAACGTCAATGTTATGATAAAGCAGAGAGTTGTTTGGAGGTTTTTTATTATGTATTCTTTTATTGTGAATCCCAATTCAAGATCCGGTGAGGGACGTAATGTCTGGAACCGGCTTCGCAGCATCATGGAAAGTCAGGGGATCTCATATCAGTATTTTCTCACAGAATATGTGGGACACGCCACAGTACTGGCACGAAGGATCAGTACTGCCGGAACACCGGAGGACCCGGTAACTCTGGTAACAGTAGGCGGTGACGGCACTATTTACGAAGTACTTACCGGGATCATTGATCTGTCTTCGGTTGTTTTCGGATTTATCCCGGTCGGGTCCGGCAACGATTTCTGCCGCAGTATGGGCCTGCCCTTTGATCCTTTTGAAGCGCTTCGCTCTATTCTTGAGAACAGACGGACCATTTTCATGGATGTTCCTGTTCTCCACCTTGGCAGCCATTCCTACCGTTTCGGCATCAGTGCAGGAATGGGCTACGATGCGGCAATCTGTCAGGAAGTCCTGATCACACCTGGCAAAAAATTTCTCAACCGTCTCCATATGGGTAAACTCATCTACCTTATGGTGGCACTGAAGCAATTTCTCTTCCTTACTCCGTCCCCGGTCACGATAACACTTGACGGGAACAAGCCACAAACCTTCAGCAGGACTTGGTTTGCGGCTGTAATGAACCAGAAATATGAAGGCGGAGGCTTTAAATTCTGTCCAAACGCCAGTCCGGAGGATGGTTTACTGGATGTGATCGTTATTGAAGGAATCTCCAAGCTGAAAATGCTGTTCTGCCTGCCGAGCGCTCTCTGGGGAAAACATACCCGCATTCGCGGTGTACATATTTTACAGTGCAGGAACGTACATATTACAAGTGACCATTCCCTTCCTGTGCATAAAGACGGAGAATCCGGCGGAATCCAGCGTGAATTTTCTGTGACCATTGAAAAGAAACCTTTAAAAATCATAATGCCTGTGTTATAGTAGCAGGTAGATACTTAACAAAAAAGAAGCTTAAGGCTGACATCAGCCATACCTCAAGAAAAGGAGCGGCAAAATGTTGAGTAAAATAAAAAAATACAGGCACGGTTTTATCATAGCAATCTATTTCGTTGCCTATCTTATCCTGTTTGGATATCTGGAGCAGCGGCCTGTACGAGCCTACCATGTTGTACATACTGTTTTTGATGATATGATCCCGTTCTGCGAGATTTTTATTATTCCGTACCTTTTATGGTTTCCATATGTGGTAATAACGGTTGTGTATTTCCTGTTTCGCAATAAGAATAAAAAGGAATATTTCCAGCTGATCTTCAACCTGATGATGGGAATGACGGTTTTCCTTGTTGTTTCCTACATCTATCCGAACGTTCAGTATCTCCGCCCTGCGGTATTCCCCAGAAGCAACATCTTTACACGACTGGTGGCCGAGCTCTATCGGACAGATACTCCCACCAACATCCTGCCAAGTATCCATGTATTTAATTCCCTGGCTGTTTATTTTGCCATTCATCACTGCCAGGCACTGAAAGACAGGAAATGGCTTCAGCGAGGAGCCCTGATCCTTTCTGTTCTGATCATCCTGTCCACCATGTTTATCAAGCAGCACTCCGTGATCGATGTATGTCTTGGTACCACACTGGCACTGTTCGGACATCTCCTGTTCTATCCACAGAGAGTGGAGGATTACGAGGAACAGCGCTCCCTATCTCATATGCGCAAGAAGAAACCGGAACAGAATTTATAAAAAAAGCCCCGTTGGGGGCTTTTTTTAATTAAATCCATAAAACTTCTGACAGATCTTATAGGCTGCCACAAACATCTTTCTTCCACCTTTTCCGGGAAGATTGGACACTCTTCCGAAGAGACTTCTCCGAAGCTTCCGGTACAGTCCCATATTCTGGTTTTTGATGTAATCCTGCAGCTCCTGTTTTTTATCCAGGCATTCCTGCGTTGCAGCTCTTACCAGCATGATCGAAGAAACGGTTGTGATGATATCCAGATAGCTGAACATATAAGCACGAAGTCTGCGGTTGCTCACATTAGCCTTCAGATAGGCGTCCACCATCAGTTTGTTTACACGGATCTGCTGATCGATACGCTTGATCATCACTTTCTCATTGACAGACTGATCATCTCTTCCAATAAAATATCGATAGAAATTTACATCCAAATAATAGAGATTTTTTACATAGGGAAGCGGCTCAAACGCAAACAGGTTATCTACGTAGAACGTATGCTTCGGAAGCTCCATTCCACAGTCATGGAGAAGTTTTGTACGGTATATCATGGAATGCATAAGGAGATACTGGCCTTTTTTCATGTGGCGTACCTCATCCCATCCGAAAATCTGGTTTGTCGGAAAACAGTGTCTGTACTGCATGATCTTTTTGCGGGTAGCTCCCTGCTTCTCATAAACGAAATTACTGATGAGAAGATCCACGGTCTCAGCCCCACGTGTCAGTTCATAAAGTGTTTTCAGGACCTCATAGTAGGCGTCCTGATTTACCCAGTCATCACTGTCCACAACCTTGAAATAAAGTCCTGTTGCGTTTTTGATCCCTGTGTTGACTGCCTGTCCATGGCCGCCATTTTCCTGATGTATGGCTTTTACGATAGTTGGATATTTCTCGGCATAATCATCTGCGATCTCGGCAGTACGGTCACTGGAGCCATCATCTACAATGATGATCTCCACTTCCTCTCCTCCGATCAGCAGGGAATTGATGCATTTTGACATATAAGCCTCTGAATTATAGCATGGTATTGCTACGCTCAAAAGTTTCATGAGTTTTCCTCCTTCATATATCTGGTGTATGCGCGAAACGCAGATGGTATTGCATATTTTTTATCGGATTCTCTCTTATCCACAAACAGGAACTCCCCCTGCGGTGCTTCTTCCAGAGAGGATACAGCGATACGATAAGCACACATCCTCCATTCAATATGGGAAAAAATATGCTTCGCATCCGGCAGTGCTTCGATCCGCAGTGGTTCCAGCCCCATGGCTTTTACCCGGGCAAGTGCCGCCTTCTCCGTCAGATGTCCTTCCACATTTGGAAGCTCATAAAGGCCTGCCAGAAGTCCTGTATCCGGACGTTTACGGATCGCTGTACCTGCTCCATCCTGGATCACAAGGACCGTTCGCTGTTCTATGGTGCGGGCTTTCTTCGGTGCTTTTACGGGAAGTTCTTCTACAGTTCCATGCTTTCTGGCAAGGCAAAAATGCCCCAGCGGGCATTCTTCGCACTTTGCTGCTCCGTTTGGAACACAGACTACAGCTCCCAGCTCCATCATAGCCTGGTTGAAATCCCCTGGTCTGTCCTCAGACATCTGCTCTGTAAGATCATTTTCCACCGATTTCCGTACAGACTGTTTCATGATATCTCCACGGTTTTCGGTGAGTCTTGCGTATACCCGCAGCACATTTCCATCTACTGCAGGGACTTTCTTTCCGTAGGCAATGGACGCAATGGCACCTGCCGTATATCTTCCTATTCCTTTTAACGAGAGAAGTGTCTCAAAATCCTCAGGGATCCTGCCTCCATATTCTTCCATGACCTGAACAGCCGCTTTCTGCATGTTGCGGACACGGCTGTAATAGCCAAGGCCTTCCCACAGCTTGATGATCCTCTCTTCCGGTGCCGCCGCAAGGGCTGCTACATCCGGAAGTTCCTGGATAAAGCGCTGAAAATAAGGTTTCACCGCTTCCACTCGGGTCTGCTGGAGCATGATCTCAGATACCCAGGTATAATAGGCATTGTCTTTATCTCTCCAGGGCAGGAGCCTTTTGTTTTTATCGTACCATTTCAGAAGGGGTTCTGCAATGTTTTCAGGCATATCATTTCCTTTCTATAATCTTACCGGTATCGGATCACAGATCTTCATGGAATCTTCCGTGACGGCACAGTCATAGGCCAGGATGTGAACACCGGCATCTGCTGCCGCCTTAAGTGTTTCTCCAAATTCCGGATGTGTCTCCCGATTTGGTTCAAAATACCTTACACCCTTCATCTGGATCACCAGAAGAAGATACGCCTCATAGCCGTCAGTTGCTGCATGCATCAGCTCACAAAGATGCTTGATCCCCCGTTCTGTAGGTGCGTCCGGAAAGCGCACGATATTATTTTCTTCCAGAGTGACGCCTTTTACCTCGATAAAAGCCTTTCGCTTCCCGGATTCCACATACAGGTCAAAACGGGAATTTCCGTATGTCTTTTCTCTCCTGACAGTCACTTTCTCCGGAAAAAGATTTCCGGCCGCCACCCACTCTTCTGCTGCTTTATTTGGGGCCTGGGAATCCATATTGATCCAGCGGCCCTCCTTGTTCACACTGATCAGATCGTATTTCGTTTTCCTGGCAGGATTATCACTCTTTTCCAGGATCACTTCTGCTTCCGGAACAAGAAGTTCCCGGCATCTGCCTGTATTCTTCACATGGACCGTTTCCAGCTGATCCCCGATCTGCACATGAGCGATAAAACGGTTAGGCCTGTCTTTGAATATACCTCTGATCGTATTCTTATAATTCATAGTTTTTCCCTCGTAACCCTTACTATAACATAAAATCTTCAAAAGCGCAGTTGCTTTTTTTTCTTTTCTCATATAGAATTATTTTGATAACTGTTCACTGGTAATATTCCGCGAGGTGTTTTTTGTGAGCGAAGGTCACAGAAAACCCGAGACATACCGCGCGAATTTATGCGATTAGCATAAATTCTGTGCATCGCGAAGCGTATTGCTGAGAACGGAGTGAACAGTAACTTGTTTTGTACTATGTCCAGTACAAAGGGTTGCTTTTTTTACATATCATAGTTTTTTGGGGAGGTTTTTCTGATGGACAGTATTATTTTTGATGTTGACGGTACGCTCTGGGATTCCACCGGGATCGTAGCTGAGGCCTGGAGTGATTACCTTATCCATACGGAGCACATGGATACCGATGTAAGCGCCAAACGACTGATGGGGCTTTTTGGCCAGCTGCTGCCGGATATTGCAAAGGCTCTTTTCCCTGAGCTTCCGGAAGCAGAACAGCTTCGTATCATCGACGGCTGCTGCCAGGCAGAGCACGAGGCACTGCTTCGCAAATGTGCTCCGTTGTATCCGGATCTTGAGGAAACACTGAAGATTCTTTCCAGCCGTTTTCCTCTTTTTATCGTCAGTAACTGCCAGGCCGGATATATTGAAGTGTTCCTGAAATCCACAGGCTTCGGACACTATTTCAAGGGCCATCTCTGTCCCGGCGACACCGGCATGGCCAAAGCGGAAAATATCATGAAGATCCGCGAGGATAATAATCTTTCCGATCCGGTTTATATCGGTGATACTTTAGGAGACTTTAATGCCTGCCGGAAAGCAGGAGTTCCTTTTATCTTTGCTGAATACGGCTTCGGGCAGGTGGATAAACCGGATTACCGGATCACCAGGCCTTTTGACCTTACGGAGATATGCAGATGAGTATGAAAAAATCAAAATCCATAGACCTTACTTCCGGTCCGATCCTGAAAACGCTTTCAGAGCTTGCTCTTCCTATCATGGCATCTTCCCTTCTTGGAACTGCCTATAATATCACAGATATGGCCTGGATCGGGCTTCTGGGCTCCAAGGCAGTTGCCGGTGTCGGTGTGGGCGGCATGTATGTGTGGCTTTCCCAGGGACTGGTAGCCCTTCCGAGAATGGGCGGACAGGTAAACACAGCACAGTCCTGCGGCCGGAAGGATTATAAAGAGGCACGTTCCTACGCGGCCAGTGCCCTGCAGATGACCATTCTGTTCGGTCTTTTATTTTCTGCAGCAAGTATTATATTTCTTGATCCTCTGATCGGATTTTTTAATCTGACAGACCCGGAAGCATATTCTTCTGCCAGATCTTATATGCTGATCACCTGCGGACTGATCATTTTTTCCTTCCTGAACCTGACTCTCACCGGACTTTTTACAGCCCAGGGAGATTCCAGGTCTCCGCTGATGGCCAATTTTCTTGGACTTGTGGGAAATATGCTCCTGGATCCGCTCCTGATCCTTGGCATTGGACCTTTTCCACGGCTTGAAACGGCAGGTGCTGCCATTGCCACAGTAACTGCACAGTTCCTGGTTTTTGCAGTGCTGGTTTTCCGGATCTTTACTTCCGGGCTGGAAACAAATGTACTTCGTGAACTTCATCTTTTTTCACGTTTTCCGAGAAAATTTTATAAAAATATCTTCCGCATTGGTTTTCCAACCGCTATCCAGAGCATGCTCTACTGTATGATCTCCATGGTACTGACCAGAATGGTTTCCGCCTTCGGTGCTGCTGCCATTGCTGTCCAGCGTGTGGGCGGACAGATCGAATCCGTTTCCTGGAACACCGCGGACGGCTTTGCCTCTGCCTTAAATGCTTTTACCGCACAGAATTTCGGTGCAAAAAAATACGACCGCATCCGCCAGGGCTACCGTATTTCCTTTGGTATCCTGACAATCTGGGGCCTTATCATAACTGCAGCCTTTGTGCTGCTCCCACGCCCGATCTCCGGACTGTTTTTCCATGATCCGGAATCCCTTGGGATTTCTGTAAATTACCTGATCATCATCGGCTTCTGTGAGGCTTTCATGGCCATTGAGCTGATGACCATCGGTGCACTGTCCGGCCTTGGTATGACCAAGCTCTGCAGTATCATCAGTATTATCCTGACAGGGGCCAGAATCCCGCTTGCCATGCTGCTGACTCATGCGGGAATGGGACTCAATGGTATCTGGTGGGCACTTTCCCTTACTTCTATCGTAAAGGGAATCATCTTTACTCTGACATTCCGGCAGACCAGCCGAACGAAATTAAACTAAATACAGACAGAAAAACTCCCCGCGGATACCGGAGCCTGATCAGACAGGTTACCGTTTCACGGGGAGTTCTGCTTTTTTACCTAAAGGATAGTTCTGATACTTCTGATCATTTTTTGATACATTTTGTTCTGAGTACAAACAGAAATACCGCAAGTATCACAAACAGAATTACTACATAGGCGATCTTTGCTGCTACACTTGTGGTGAATGCGTCAACTCCTGTAGCCACTCCGATAAGTATCAGACAGATTCCTGAAACCTTTTCCATTTTTTTCTCATCATACTTCTGGGCTCTGGCCTGTGTGTTTCCGCCTTTCATAAAAAAGGAACCGTGTCCGGTAAAAAGCATAAATCCTACTACCAGTGCTGCGATTGTAAGTATAAAGCTGAATGACTGATCAAACATAATGTTTTCCTCCTGCTAAAGAACAGGAGCCACACACCGGATCACCGGCTGGCTCCTGTTTGTTTTTTGACTACAGATCCGATCAATAGAAACAGACGATCGGAACATTATACTGGATAATGTTGTAAAGCTCTCCCGCTTTATCCGGCGGCATATTGATACAGCCGTGGGAACCTCCGGTTAGATACCGATCGCCTCCAAAATACGGCTGCCAGTCTGCATCATGGAATCCAATGCCTCCGTTAAACGGCATCCAGTAGGTTACCGGCTGTTCATAGGAATAGGTTCCGTCTGGTTTCTTGGTGCCACGTAACACATCCGGGCTCTTCTTATAGTACAAGGTGAAGATTCCAGGAGGTGTTTTTCTCTTGGGATCACTTGCAAGTCCGGATACGATATCTGATTCAAAGATCACATTTCCATCCTGATAATACCACATATACTGTTCTGTAAGGTCCACTTCAATGTAGGTATTTCCCAGATCATTCACACCATAGGAATTGGCTCTCATGGAATAAACCGGCTCTCTGGTCGTCTGAGCTCCGGACTGGATCTCCTGGGTAAGCTGTGCCACCTCTCCGTCCTGATCGATCTTCCAGCCATATGCAGAACCGGAAACCGAAACAGTTCTTCCGCTTGTTGTCTGGAACTGACGCTCTGTACCTACTGTATCATGATCCGCTGCAAGCTGTGCCACATAATCCACGATATGCTGTTTGAAGGATGCATCATCCTGGATCAGCTGGCCCTTTTCGTCAAACTGCAGCCAGTTCTTGATGGTGCTTCCATCAAGTGTTACTGTCTCATCTCCAAATGTGTAGGTGATGCTTGCCCTCGCAAAGTTATTATATGCATCCACCGTTGCCTGCAGATCTGCACTGTCGCTGGTCACATCTGCTTTCACATAAGCATCCGGGTTACTGCCAAGATCTACTTCCCCGTCATCGCTGCTGATAGCATCACTGATCATCTGATAGGCTTCTTTTACCTTCAGTTCACTTCCCACTGTCTCCGGCACGATCGTAAACTCGGAATCATTAAAGCTTACATACGCATTCTCCGGTGCTACCTGATTCTCTTTCTGGGCACAGTTCAGTGCTTTCACTTCTGACTCCAGCTTTGACTTGTCAAAAGCTGTCTGCTCACTGGCTGTGTAAGTCGTCTTTTCAAAAAATCCTCTCACCCATTCATAGGGCTTCTGCGCTTTCAAAAGCTTCAGAACTTCACCACTGGATATATAACGATAACTGATATCCGTTCCTTCTATCGTCTGCGGTTCCTGATCTCTGGCCTTTACCTGGATGGAATAGCCTTCCATTTTTTTTGCGATCTCCTGCTCAACCTCATATGCAGTCCTGTTGGAGCTGTCGATCCCGTTAATCGTTGTGCCCTCAAAGAAATGACTGGTATAATAATAAGATACTCCTGCATATGCACAGCCTGCCACTACCAAAACCATGGCGGCGATCATTCCGGTCACCTTCAGTGCCTTATGCTTTTTCTTTTCGGGTATAACAATAGGTTCAAATTCAGATTCATCGATAGGTACGTAGGTGATCTTCCTTGGCCTTGCTGATTTCGAAGGTCGTGCCGACTTGTGAGCAGCTGATCTGTTATTTTTATTTTCAGGCTGAGGCTCTCCTGCAGTATCACTGACGATCTTTGCCATGGCATCATTGATCCTGTCCTCGATATCCCTCTTTTCATCGTTGCTCATATTTATTCACCTCTATGTTCATGTGCCTTCAAAAAAGGCATCTTTCCATTGATACTTTCTGGTCTTACTCACCAGCTTTTTCATTATATCATACTTTCCGGAAATTGCATCTCATTTCACGGTTTTTTTATAACTTATTTGTACCGTACAGCTTCCGCGCCATATCTTTCATAACATAGAAATACATTACCCAAAGGAGCACTGACGCAAAGATCCAGGCCACCGGACTTGCAAGACAGGTACCGATATAGCTGCTTTTTCCGGCTGCAACGGTAGCGGTGATCCCTCTTCCTGCAAGCTCAGCCACACCGGCCATCATAGGAAGAAGACCATATCCCATTCCCTGGATCCCGTTTCGCAGTACATTGACAAAATACAGAGGAATAAAAAACAGTGCCACACATTTTACATAGATTGCTACCATAGGAAGCACTTCTTTAATGTTATCTGAGATAAACAGATATGCGAAATATTTTCCCGCAAAGAACAGAAAACTGCCAACAACAACAGAATATACAATTCCTATAAAATGCGAAGCCCGGAAGCCTTCCCGCACTCTCTCAAGCTTTCCGGCTCCGATATTCTGTGCATTGTAGGTAGCGCTGGCAGTTCCCTGTGCCACATATGCCTGGGTGAAGATCTGCTCGATCTTACTTCCTGCTGTAAACGCCGCCACCGCATAAGAGCCAAGCATATTTAAGGCTGACTGTACCATCATGGTTCCGATCGCCGTAATGGAATACTGCAGTCCCATTGGGATTCCCACACCGATCTGCTTGGCTGCGAGGTTACGTCTAAAATACCAGTCTTCTTTTTTCATACGGAGCTCCGGCACAAACTTCCAGATATATACCAGACATAAGACTCCTGAAACTCCCTGGGAAATAATGGTAGCCCAGGCTGCTCCAGGTGCTCCCAGCTTAAACACGATGATAAATACAAGGTCAAGCACAATATTCAGCATTGCAGATAAGATCAGAAAATACAGTGGTACCTTACTGTTTCCCAGTGCACGGAGGATACTGGCCAGGATATTATATAATGCCTGGGCAAAAATCCCTCCGCAGATGATCATAACGTAAGCATATGCATCCTTGAAAATATCATCCGGCGTATGCATAAATTTCAGAAGTGCATGCATACCTGTCATGCTGACTGCTGTCATCACTGCCGAGACCAGCGCTGTCAGGATCAGTGCATTTCCCACGGTCTGACGCATCTCATCCATTTTTCCCGCACCGTACTTCTGTGCAGTCAGTACGGTAAAACCGGCAGTAAGTCCCAGAAGAAAGCCTATGATCAAAAAGATGATAGTTCCTGTTGAGCCAACTGCCGCCAGTGCCTTTGTTCCTACAAATTTTCCTACAACCACCGCATCTACCATATTGTAGAACTGCTGAAATACATTACCAATAAATACCGGGATCGTAAATCCCAGGAGCACTTTTACCGGTTTTCCCTGTGTCATGTCTGTTTTCATGAAATCTTTTTTCCCCCCATTTAATTTGATCGTTCATAAACTTTGTGCTGCTTTTTGTTATTCTTTTTATTATTCTTTCTGTAACTTTACAGTTGCTCAAAAGTTACCTGTTTTTATGTATCAGAGGGATTATAGTTGAAATGGAATGATTTTACAAGATGATTTTGAAAATTTTTTTCATGTGTGGAAACAGAAACAATCGGATGAAAAAATCCCGGCAGATCCGTAAAAATCTGCCGGGATTCCGTGAAGCTTATTTATTTCTCAACAAGAAGAGACTCTCCTGTCATTTCCTTCGGCTGCTCCATACCCATAAGCTGGATCAGAGTCGGAACGATATCTGCAAGACATCCGTTCTCACGAAGTGTGTATTTCGGATCTGCGTTTACAAGGATAAACGGTACCGGGTTCGTTGTATGAGCTGTCCACGGCTCACCTGTTTCATAATTTACAAGCTGCTCTGCGTTACCATGGTCAGCGCAGATAAAGAGCTGTCCGTCAACCTCTTTGATCGCCTCTACAGCCTTACCAACACACGCATCAACAGTCTCAACAGCCTTGATCGCAGCTGCCTCAACACCTGTATGGCCAACCATATCCGGGTTCGCAAAGTTGATGATGATCACATCATATTTGTCAGATTTGATCGCCTCTACAAGCTTTTCACAAACCTCCGGTGCACTCATCTCCGGCTGCATATCGTAAGTCGGAACCTTCGGGGATTTTACAAGGATTCTGTCCTCTCCTTTGTTTGGTTCCTCAACACCACCGTTGAAGAAGAATGTAACATGTGCATATTTCTCTGTCTCGGCGATACGTGCCTGTGTCATATCGTGAGCTGCAAGGTACTCACCAAAGGTATTGTGAAGAAGAACCTTGTGGAATGCTACCAGCTTATTCTGGATGGTATCATCATACTCTGTGAAGCATACGAATGTGGTATCCAGTCTCTTTGCTCTCTCAAAGCCCTTAAAATCGTCATCACAGAAAGCTCTTGTGATCTCTCTTGCACGGTCCGGACGGAAGTTGAAGAATACAACGGAATCCTTATCGGAAATAGTTGCAACCGGTTTGCCGTCCTTCTCGATAACAGTCGGAAGCACAAATTCATCTGTCTTGTCATCATCATAGGAAGCCTGAACTGCTGCTGCAGCATCTGTTCCCTTTACGCCTTCGCCCTGTGTAAGAGCTTTATATGCAAGCTCAACACGATCCCAGCGGTTATCACGATCCATTGCATAATAACGTCCGGAGATCACACCGATCTCACCAACGCCGATCTCTTTCATTTTAGCTTCCAGCTGCTCTACAAACTCTTTACCGGATGCAGGCGGTGTGTCACGTCCATCCAGGAAGCAGTGTACGTAAACTTTCTTGAGTCCCTCTCTCTTTGCCATCTCAAGAAGTCCGTAGAGATGTGTATTGTGGCTGTGTACTCCACCGTCAGAAAGAAGTCCCATAAAATGGATCGCGGAATCGTTGTCTTTTGCATTCTTCATAGCAGTAAGAAGTGCCTCATTCTTGAAGAAATCGCCGTCCTGGATCTCTTTTGTGATCCTTGTAAGCTCCTGGTATACGATACGGCCTGCGCCCATGTTCATATGACCAACCTCGGAGTTACCCATCTGTCCGTCCGGAAGACCTACCGCAAGACCGCTGGCATTGCCTTTTACAAACGGATAATCTTTCATGAGTCCGTCCATAACCGGTGTTTTTGCCTCATATACAGCATTTCCGTCATGTCTGTCATTGAGTCCGTATCCATCAAGGATCATTAAAACTGTTGGTTTTTTGCTCATAATTTTCCCCTTCTTATCTTTGATCGAAAATCTGTCCGGCACAGCTCTTCACTGATTCTGAAACCCTCTGTACCATTCAGGATTCTTTTGTTTTCCATTTTATATAGTACCAAAATCCAGAAATTTTGCAACGTTTTCTTTGACAAAAATTTGTCTGTTTTCAATTTCCTGACAACTGATACGGCTGATCTGTAAATTTACGCGAAAGATATTATTTCTGGTATACACGGATCATAGAAGAAATCTTTCTTACAGATGCGCTGTTTTCCAGTTCTTCCTTAACCTTAAAGAAAGCGCCCTCGCTTACAAGTTTGGTGATCACAACAACCTCTGCGGTATCCGGTCTCTTGCTTTCTTTCTGCATGATCTGTGCCACGCTTGCCTGATATTTTGCAAAATGCTCCAGGATTTCAGCCAGCACACCGCAGCGGTCCTCTACCTGCAGGCGGAGGAAATAACGGTTATGGGTATCTGCCATATCTTTTACCGGAAGTGTCTTATAGCAGGTGCAGCCTACTCTTCCGCAGCAATCTGCCTTCATATTACGGACTACCTCAAATACATCACCGGCAACCGCACTTGCTGTAGGAAGCTCACCTGCTCCACGTCCGTAGAACATGGTATCTCCTACTGCATCTCCGTGTACAAAAACCGCATTATAAGAATCATTGACGGATGCAAGGGGATGCTCTGCCGGGATCAGCATCGGGCAGACATAGGCCTCAACGCCGTCCTCCTGACAGCGTGCAACACCCAGAAGCTTGATCTCGCAACCCATTTCTTTTGCGTAACGGATATCCTTTGCCGTGATCTTTGTGATTCCTTCTATATGAACATTATCAAGGGTAACTCTGGAATTAAAGGCAACTGATGCAAGGATGGCAACCTTTCTTCCAGCATCAATTCCCTCGATATCTGCAGTAGGATCTGCCTCTGCATATCCAAGTTCTGTAGCAAGAGCAAGAGCATCTGAAAATTCCATTCCCTCCTGGGACATCTTGGTAAGGATAAAGTTCGTAGTTCCGTTTACGATTCCCATAACTTCCGTTACATGGTTGGCCTCAAGACTGTTCTTCAACGGGCTGATGATCGGGATTCCTCCGGCAACTGCTGCCTCAAACAGAAAATCCTTCTGCGCTGCCCTGGCAGTTTCCAGGATCTCTTTTCCGTGGACTGCGATCAGATCCTTGTTTGCAGTTACAACGTTCTTGCCGACTTTCAGTGCTGCAAGGATATAAGTACGTGCCGGCTCGATCCCGCCGATCAGCTCGATCACAATATCAATGGAAGGATCTCCCTCAATATCTGCCCAGTCTGTTGTAAGAACAGAAGGATCGTCTACCTTCCCGGACGCTTTCTCTAGGTTACGCACCAGGATCTTTGTGATCTTTACCTGGCATCCAAGCTTGGCTGTCATTTCCTGCTCCTGGCTTTTGATCACTTTATATACACCGGTTCCTACTGTTCCGAGACCAAGAAGGGCCGCATTTACGACTTTTTCGCTCATTTTCTGATGTCCCCTTTCCGTTTTTTCCAATTTTTATCAGAGTAACTCCTATGTTATGGCAGAAAACGCTTTTTGTCAAGTTCCGGCAGAGGAAGTAATTCCAGCCAGCTGCCAAAAAGTCCGGTGATCAGTTCCTGCACCATAGCTTTTGACTGTGGATCCAGTTTATCCAGCTGGCGCACCATGGCAGCCAGACTTTTCAGACCACCTTCCTGGATTTGGGAAATGGTATCTGCTCCGGTTGCTTCCAACACAGAAAAGAGTTCCCCGATGAGATGCTCTCTCTGTTTTTCATCCATATGGTCGATCCATTTATGAAGACTTCGATCTGACGCCGCAGCTCTTCTTGTCAAACTTTCTTTCTCTATAAAGGATGGCCCCATTACCTCCCAGGTAAAAGCATCATGCTGCAGGATCCCCTTCTGTGTACTGGCTACGATCCGCGGATCTTTCTGGTGGCTGAGCAGCATACCGATCACAGATGCCTCGGGAATGATACGAGTGACTTTTGGCAAAACCCTTTCCACTCTTCCGGGACTGAAAAATCCTTCCGGGAAACCCGGGCCATCATTATCATAGACAGAAAGAAGCTTTTCCTGCAGGATGTCACTGCACTGCATCGCTGCATACATAGCCAGATTTCCTCCTTTGGAATGACCGCCGATCCGCAGCATGGACTGTATATAAGTTCCATGCGTTTCCAGATATCCCAACGCCTTTCTGTGCGAAGGAACAACTCCGTTGCTTAAGTTAAAATCCTCCTTCCATCCCACAATGGTATCATCGGTTCCCCGAAAGGAAATATATGTGGTTCCATCATCCAGTCCTATAGTCACTGCCGCAAACTGCTGAGCCTGACTGGAAAGGATTTCATTGACAAAGCCTCCTACTGTACATTTCCGGAATCTCTCCGCACAGGCCATTTTTTCAAGGAGCACCGGTGTATTCTGCAGAAAGGCGCTTTCTGCTTTCAGATCCTTCTTCATTTCCCGTCTGGAAAAAGCCGCAAAGAGTTCTTCTACAGAAAGAGTATTTCCGTTTTTTACTTCTGCCCTCTCATCCAGATCAAGATAGGAAAAACACGCCAGTATCAGATTGTCAACTTCATTAAAGGGTGACTGCTCAAAGGTAAGATCTCCTCTCCAGTCAAGATAATCCAGAATATTCCCCATAAAATCCTCCGCAAATGATCATATAAGCGTCTTACGCACAGCTACAGGCTTTCTTTCTATTATAATACGTAACGGCTGCATCACAACACAGCCATCTGATGCGTTTCTGCCGTTATCAGATAACCGTTTTCTGAAACGACATACCCTGCCAGATATTTATTGTTATCATACCATAAATCCTGATCATTTGCTCCTTTCATCCATTTTTTTTCTGAGATAAAGGATGTAATGAATGCAGCCGCAGGTAAAAGCCGGAAACAGTATCGACAGGCCTGCTGCTGACATCATATAGATCACTGCCCCTTTTCCGTCATCCGGTGTTCCTGCCACAAAGCAGTAGAACATGGTAGCTGAAAAATACAGTGTGATCACCACTGAAATTAAGATTTTAAAAAACTTCCTCATTGCTTCTCCTTTCTGTAGTGTCGATATAAGGACACTGTTGTGATTCCAATTTTACCTTCATAATAAGATTAATTCAAGGATGAATCGGACAGGATATATATATGATAAAATATGACAGATTTTGGGTCACGATGAAGAAGCGTGGGATCACTCAGTATGATCTTTATGAACATTATCAGATCACCCGTTCACTTCTGGACAGACTTCGAAAAAATAAAAATGTTGAAATTTATACCATAGACAGGCTGTGTTCCATTCTCCACTGCGAGATCGAGGACATTGTGGAACACGTTCCCGAGCCTGACGAAAGGAACGAACATACAGAAAAAGCTTCAGAGAAAAACAATCCTTACTCTGAAGATAAGAAAAACTCTCTCTGACTGTGATCAGATGCAGCTTTTTTGTTAGCTGTGCTATCCGTGTCAGGGAGAGTTTTTCTGATTTTTTTATAAAAAGATATAAAAAAAGGGGCCGAAGCCCCTTTTTAAGTGAATCTTATTTGTAGTTTACGATCTTTCCGAAATCTGGTTTCAGGGAAGCGCCACCTACAAGACCGCCATCGATGTCAGCCTGAGCGAATAAGTCAGGAGCTGTTGCAGCGTTTACAGATCCGCCGTACTGGATACGGATCTCTGCTGCTGTAGCATCATCATAGATCTCAGCGATGCATTTACGGATATCAGCGCAAACTTCCTGAGCCTGCTCTGTTGTAGCTGTCTTACCTGTTCCGATAGCCCAGATCGGCTCGTAAGCGATAACTGCTGTCTTAGCCTGATCAGCTGTAACACCCTGGAATCCAACCTTAACCTGCTGACGGATGAAGTCCATTGTTACGCCCTGCTCTCTCTGAGTAAGTGTCTCACCACAGCACATGATCGGTGTGATGCCATGCTCGAAAGCTTTGAGCATTTTTTTGTTAACGTCCTCGTTTGTCTCACCGAAGTACTCTCTTCTCTCGGAGTGTCCAAGTACAACGTACTTAACGCCTGCATCTACGAGCATAGCCGGAGCGATCTCACCTGTGTAAGCGCCTTTCTCCTCGAAGTACATGTTCTCAGCACCAACCTGGATGTTAGAACCTTTAGCTGCCTCAACAACAGGGATGATGTCGATAGCCGGTACGCAGAATACTACGTCAACTTCATCGTTAACAACAAGCGGTTTTAAAGTCTCAACAAGCTTTACAGCCTCGCTTGGTGTCATGTTCATTTTCCAGTTTCCAGCAATGATTTTCTTTCTTGCCATGGTTTTATCTCCTTTTTTGTGTTCTTGGAACACTTTATTTTTTATCAGTCTTTATCGTTAGCTGCTGCTACACCCGGAAGCTCTTTTCCCTCAAGGAACTCAAGAGAAGCACCGCCGCCTGTGGAGATGTGTGTCATCTTGTCGCCATATCCGAGGATATTTACAGCTGCTGCAGAATCACCGCCACCGATGATCGTTGTTGCATCTGTCTCAGCAAGAGCTTTGGCAACTGCTTCTGTACCATGAGCGAAGTTCGGCATCTCGAAGCATCCCATCGGTCCGTTCCATACAACAGTCTTGGCATCTTTTACAGCGTCTGCAAAAAGCTTCTCAGTCTCCGGTCCGATATCCATTCCTTCCCATCCGTCCGGAATCTCACCACGTTTTACAACCTGGATGTTGCAGTCGTTGGAGAAGTTATCACCGATTCTGTTATCTACAGGAAGAAGAAGCTTCACGCCCTTCTCCTCTGCTTTCTTCATCATGTCAAGAGCATACTGAAGGTAATCATCCTCGCAGAGGGATGTTCCGATATGTCCGCCCATAGCCTTGGAGAATGTATAGGACATACCACCACCGATGATCAGTGTATCTACCTTGTCAAGAAGGTTGTTGATTACAGAGATCTTGCTGGAAACCTTAGCACCGCCAAGAATTGCTACGAATGGTCTCTCCGGATTGTTTACAGCGTTTCCAAGAAAATCGATCTCTTTCTGCATCAGATATCCTACAACTGCTGTTTTTACATATTTGGTAACACCTACGTTAGAGCAGTGAGCTCTGTGAGCAGTTCCGAATGCATCATTTACAAATACATCACAGAGGGAAGCAAGATCTTCGCTGAACTTGTCTTCGTTCTTTGTCTCTTCTGCACGATAACGTGTGTTCTCAAGAAGAACTACATCGCCATCTTTCATCTCTGCTACAGCAGCTTTTGCGTTCGGTCCTACTACCTCAGGATCTGCTGCAAATTTTACTTCCTGGCCAAGAAGCTCAGAAAGACGAACTGCTACAGGTGCAAGAGAAAGCTCCGGTTTCGGCTCTCCCTTCGGTTTTCCAAGGTGGGAGCAAAGGATAACCTTTCCGCCGTCTGCGATCAGTTTCTTGATTGTAGGAAGAGCAGCTACAAGACGGTTCTCATCTGTGATCTTTCCATCCTGAAGCGGAACATTGAAGTCGCATCTTACAAGTACTTTCTGTCCTTTTACATTGATATCGTCAACACTTTTTTTGTTCAGCATCTCTATATCTCCTTAACTTTTATTTCTGCAAAAGCAGATGAATAAGGGCGAGCGGTATTGTTGTCCGCTCTGTTAACAGTCATTCCTCAGACATTTTTTTGTTTGGTCTTTTGGAAAAAAAGGGCCCGGTCCTCTTCAGACCGGACCCTTTCTGAGTCTATTCTTCTACACCCGTTCGCAGAAAATTAAGCGTTCAGAAGTTTTCCGAAGTGCTTGATTGTACGAACCATCTGGCTTGTGTAGGAGTTCTCGTTGTCATACCAGGAAACTACCTGAACCTCTGTTGTGCCATTCTCAAGTGGAAGTACCATTGTCTGAGTAGCATCGAAGAGGGAACCAAATCTCATACCAACGATATCGCTGGATACGATCTCATCCTCGTTGTATCCGAAGGACTCATTGGAAGCTGCTTTCATAGCTGCGTTGATCTGCTCTTTAGTAACGTTTCCTTCAACTACTGCTGTAAGGATTGTTGTAGAACCTGTTGGGGTAGGTACACGCTGTGCAGAACCGATAAGTTTGCCGTTAAGCTCTGGGATAACAAGTCCGATAGCTTTAGCAGCACCTGTGCTGTTCGGAACGATGTTAACTGCAGCTGCACGGGATCTTCTCAGATCGCCTTTTCTCTGCGGTCCGTCAAGTGTCATCTGATCGCCTGTGTAAGCGTGGATTGTGCACATGATACCGGATTTGATCGGTGCAAGATCGTTAAGAGCCTTAGCCATTGGTGCAAGGCAGTTTGTTGTACAGGAAGCTGCGGAGATGATCTTGTCCTCGTTTGTAAGACCCTGATGGTTTACGTTGTAAACGATTGTCTTAAGGTCGTTTCCAGCCGGAGCGGAAATAACTACGTGCTTAGCACCTGCATCGATATGAGCCTGAGCTTTGTCTTTGGATGTGTAGAAACCTGTGCACTCAAGAACTACGTCTACACCGATCTCTCCCCATGGAAGCTCTGCAGCGTTAGCCTTAGCATAGATTTTGATCTCTTTTCCGTCTACTGTGATGGAATCCTCGCCTGCTGTTACTTTATCAGCAAGAGCATATCTTCCCTGTGTAGAATCATATTTTAATAAGTGAGCAAGCATCTTAGGAGATGTAAGATCGTTGATTGCTACGATCTCAAATCCTTCTGCTCCAAACATCTGACGGAATGCAAGACGACCGATACGTCCAAAACCATTAATTGCAACTTTTACTGCCATGATAAATTCCTCCTATGAATTGAATGGTGATTTAAATCGTTCCTTTGTTAAAGAAACATCAACCTGTTTCATATTGTACCTAATTCCAAACAAAAATTCAAGAGCTATTTATAAAAAAGAACATTAAAATAAATATTAAGAAAATTTCTGAAAAATGTGCTATAATTCTCTGATAGAAAGTTCTGTCCTGCTGATTCCCAAAACGGATATCTATATTCCCGCTGGGAGTTTGACTTTCCCGGATTCATAACAGGCAGATACGATCATTGTCACAGAATATAAAGGCTTGAATATGGAGGTACAAAATGGACCAGAAAATTTTATGGGACTGCCATATGCACTCCTCTTTTTCCGCAGATTCCGATACGCCGATGGAAGAAATGATCCAGACTGCCGCAGACCAGGGTCTCACGGGAATCTGTTTTACTGAACATTTTGATCCGGATTATCCCGATACTCCGGAAAATCTTGATTTTTTCCTGAATATCCCTGCATACCGCCAGAAACTTGAGAGTCTTGCGGATGCTTTTAAAGACCAGATCCAGGTTAACTTCGGGATCGAGCTTGGACTTCAGCCTCAGCTTGCAGAATCTTTTTCCGATCTTCTGAAAGAAGTTCCCTTTGATTTCGTTATCGGTTCCTCCCATGTGGTGCACGGATACGATCCTTATTATCCTTCTTATTTTGAGGGCCGTAAGGAATCCGCATGCTACATGGAATATTTTGAATCCATCCTGGAAAATATCGCTGCTTTTGACGAGATGGATGTGTACGGACATATCGACTATGTAGTACGTTATGGTCCAAATCAGAACCGTCAGTATTCTTATGGAAGATATAAGGAGATCCTGGACGAGATCCTGCGGACATTGATCCGCAAAAATGTGGGAATCGAGCTGAACACAGGCGGTTATCACTACGGGCTTGGTGAACCGAATCCATGTGTCAATATTATCCGACGTTACCGTGAGCTTGGCGGTGAGATCATCACCATCGGTGCAGATGCCCATACTCCGGATAAGATCGGCTATGCTTTTGACAAGGCGGCTGATGTTCTCCGTGAATGTGGTTTTTCCTATTATGCTGTATTTAAAAACCGCCGTCCTGTTTTTCATAAGCTGTAGCTCTGTTTCTCTCTCCAGTGAGAGAGTTTACATTTTTATACCGAAAATATCATTTTATCTAAGGAGGAATTCTATATGTCAACAAAAAGACTCCAGAAAAAGAAAGCTGCCATGCAGGCAAAAAAAGAAAAGCAGCTGAAAAAAAATACCTCTGCTGCCGGCACCAGTTCCAGTGTTGCCAAATCTGTTGAAAATGCTAAAGCCGAAGTGAAAAAACTTGAAACCGTAAAGAAGGAAACGCTTAAAGTCGAAACCTCAAAAACCGAACCGATCAAAGTCGAGACTTCCAAGACCGAGCCGATCAAGGTCGAGACTTCCAAGACCGAACCGATCAAGGTCGAGACTTCCAAGAC